>CAZCER010000044.1:0-14609 GCA_964497385.1 uncultured Armatimonadia bacterium
TCGATCACCCCGTCGCCGGTTACGCCCTCCGGGCGGAGGGGGACGCGGGCGTTGCTGACGTAGTAGATGGTTCCGTCGGCGTCCGCGTAGGCGAGGTTGAACATCAGAAGCTGCAGCCGGCTCACCGCCGCGCGCCATTCCTCGAAGCTCCGGGCCCGGCCCATGTCGAGGAACTGCCGCACGGTCTCGACGGGGCTGTAGTCCACGACTCGCAGGCAGACCGCCGTCCCGGCGTCGCGGTCCTGCTTGAAGACGGGCCCGTAGCGCGTGGAGAGCACCTCGATGGTCTTCGAGTCCATGCCCTCGTCCGTGCGGATCGCGAGCTTCTCCTCGCGCTTCTCGAAGGGCAGCCACTGGTCGCCGATCCGGTAGGTCATCTCGTCCCAGTTCGCGGCGACCGAGTAGAGGTCGATGCAGTCCGGGGAGTTCACCGTCATGCACCAGCCGAGGCGCTCATTGTGACCCATCACCAGAACGGGCAAGCCGGGGAAGGCGATGCCCGCCACGTTGTAGCCCTCCGCGCAGACGTGGGCCTCGTACCACTGGGTGATGCCCTCCCACGGGAGGTGCGGGTCCATCGAGAGGATCGCGGCGGCGCCCTCGCACTTGGCGCCGTTCACCGCGAACTGGTTCGACCCGAGCGGGACGCCGAGTTCGGCAAGGGTGGGCCGGAGGAGAAAGTAGACGTTCACGACGGCGCCAAGGCACGCGATGTCCGCCGGGGCGGCCTCGTCGATCCACTCGGGGACGGCGTCGCGGTGGGCGGCGATGTAGTCGTTCAGCCCCGCGCAGAAGGCCTCGACAAGCGCCGTCTCTTGCGCGGTCATGCTCGCGAGATCCCGCGTCGCCGCGCCGGGGATCCCCATGCGCCGGACCAGGATGTCGGTCATCATGCCCGGCGCGCCGTCCACCTCGGCGAGGCGACCGGCGGCGGTGCGGTAGTTCCGGAAGACCTCGATGAGATGGTCCTCCGCCTGAGCGCGGCCGAAGGCGTACATCGCGCCCTCGAGGCTCTCGGCGAAGATGTGCGGCGTCCCATACGCGTCGCGGAGGAGCGTCGCCTCGCGGACGCGCCCCTGTGCGCAGGCGGGGAGAGAGACGGCCGCGAAACAAACGGCCAGGAGGATCGGGTTCTTCGTCCATCGGCTTCGGGTGCGCATGCGTGTCGGCTCCAACCGTGCGGGATGGGTGGGGTCGGACCCACCGGGCGCCGAGTTCGGGGCGCGAGGGTCTGTTGCCTGCCCATGACAGTGCAACGGGCGGCTCTCCCCGAGGCACTGATTAGCAAGGACGGCGCGGCGGAGGCGATCAGGCATGTCCGAACGACGCCCGAGGCGCATGGCGATTGCGTTGCTGATCGCCGCGTACGTCGCGATGTGCGTGTTCCTGTTGGGCGGGTTCATCTGGTGGGCTCGGGGGGCCGTGCCGTCTCTCCTGGCGCGCCCCGAGGTTCACGCGCAGGCCCGTGCGCTTCACTACGGGAGCCCCCAGCAACGGATGGACGCCGCACGGGCCCTCGGGCGCCTCGGCGAGCCGGCGGTTGGGGCTCTCGTCGATGCTCTGTCCTCGCCCGACGCGGACGTGCGGAGGCAGGCGCTCGACGCGCTTGCCGGGATGGGGCCCACCGCGGAAGCCGCTCTTCCCGCGCTGCGCGCGCTCCGGGACCAGGCCGACGGGGACGAGCAGATCGCGTTCGCGACGGCGGTTCTGTGCATCCTCGCTTACCCTCCGTCAGGCGCGCTCGAGGAGTGGCGGTCCCTCGCCGACTCGGACGACCCCGAACTCCGCGCCGTCGCCGCCGCGTGGGTGCGTTTGGCCTATGAGTCGGATCCCGAGGCCGCGTCGGCGGTCTCGCGCGGTTCGATGTCGGACGCGGAGCCCCTGGTGCGCGAGTACGCTCTGCGAGGCCTCATGGACGCCGCCGGGCCGTCGGGCGCGGACGAACCGGATGCGGTCCGGCCGCTCCTTCGCGACCCCGATCCCACCGTCCGCTCCCTCGCGTGCGTCGCCCTCATGCACGCGGCCCCGACCGACCCGGCGACCGAGACGGCCATCGCGGCGTTGCTCAGCGATCCGGACCCGGCGGTCGCCGGCGCGGCGGGACGCCAACTCATGGCCGACCGCGCCCCGCACGCGCTGGAGTGGGCGGAACGCTTCTTGGAGAGCGATGACAAAGCGTTGCGGGAGTCGGCCGAGATCCACCTCGCGCGGCTCTTGCCCGAAACGGACCTCGCGCGAGCGGCTCGCGATGCGTCTCTCCCCGACAACGCGCGCCGAATGGTTCTCGCGCGCATGGCGAAGGAGACGGCCCCGGAGGAGTACCAGGCAGTGGTGCGCGAGCTGATTGGCGACCCGGTTCCCGAGATGCGCGCGCGCTGCCTCAAGCTGTTCAGCGACTCGGTCTCGCCAAACGAGTCCGTGCCCGTCATCCTGCGCTGTCTCTCGGACCCGGACTCGCGCGTGCGTGCGACGGGCATGAGCCTCCTCCGCTACATGGGTCCCGAGGCGGAGCCCGCCCGCGACGCCGTTCTGGCCGGGCTCGACGATGAGGACGCGTCCGTTCGCTGGCACGCCGTGTGGGGGGTGGCGCGGCTGGGCGGGGAGACGGCTTCGCGCCGAGACGCCCTCGAAGCGCTGCTCGCGCGTGAGGACGCCGAACACGTTCGCAAGGCGATCGGTGACGCGTTGCGGAGCCTTAGCTAGAAGGGCCGGCGTCCGCGAGCGCCTCGTGAGCCCGGTACGAACTCCTGACGAACGGGCTCGAAGCGACGTACCGAAAGCCCCGCGCGCGGGCTTCGGCGCCGAGTTCCTCGAACTCCTCCGGCCGGAGATACCGCGCGACCGCGTAGTGGTGTCGCGTGGGCCGAAGGTACTGACCGATGGTGAGGAGGTCGCAGCCCACGCCGCGGAGGTCGTCGAAGACCCCAAGGAGTTCTTCCCGCGTCTCCCCCAGACCGACCATCAGGCCGGACTTCGTAGGCACTTCGGGCTTCAGACAATGGGCCGCCGCAAGCACCGCCAGCGAGCGCCGATAGTGGGCGCCCGGTCGCACTTCGGCGTACAGGCGCGGGACGGTCTCCACATTGTGGTTGAACACCGCGATCCCGCTTGCGAGCGCCGTCCGCACGGACTCTTCATTCCCGAGGAAGTCCGGCGCGAGCAGCTCGACGGTCGAGGCCGGCAGGGCAGCCTTCACCGCGCGTACGGTCCGCGCGAGGTGTTCCGCGCCGCCGTCCGGCAAATCGTCGCGCGTCACCGAGGTGAGAACCACGTGGCGGAGCCCCAGTTCCGCCGCGGCTGCGGCCACGCGCTCGGGCTCCGTCGGGTCGAGAGGCGTCGGCGGAGCGCTCTCCACCGCGCAGAAGCGGCAGCCCCGAGTGCAGCGTTCGCCCATCAGAAGGAACGTCGCCGTGCCGCACGAGTAGCACTCGCCGATGTTCGGGCAACGGGCGTTCGAGCATACGGTGCTGACGCCGTGCCGCGCCAGGAGCGCGCCCGTCTCGCGCGTCTGCGTTCCCTTGCCGATCTTCACTCGGAGCCAGTCAGGCAGTCTTCGCTGTTCGGACATGACGTTGCGCCCATGTGGCGCAGCCGCCTTCGGCTGCGGTCGTTCGCGCCCGGGCCACACGGGCCTCCTTACTCTCAGCCGCCTCGGCGCGGACCGAGACGGTCCGCCTACCCGAGTCTTCTCCGCACCCGCGTGAGCTGCCCCGACAGCCGCACGGCGGCAACCTGTCGGGCGAGTTCCTCGGGATAGGCCTCCTCGGGCACGGCGCCGTACACCGCAATGGGCGTTCCGCTGCGGGCGGCCCAACCGCTGTCCCCGTAGGAGTAGTGCCACCACTCATCATAGCAGTTCGTGAAGCCTGAGCCGACCATCGCGTCGTAGAGGATCCGCCTTGCCTCCGCCGCGCGTGGGGCCACGTCGCCGCTGAACGTCCGCCACACGCCGCGCCCGCCCGCGGCGGGCTCCTCTGCCCCGTCGAGGTCCTCTCCGGTCTCGGACACCAGACGCACGTCAACGGCGCCGCCGGTCGTGTGGCCGGGCGGCGCCGGGCTGTGCGGGGGGTGGAGGAAGCGGTTCGTCTCGCGGTGGAGCACGGAGGTCGGCCACTCGGGATGGCGCTCGCGGAGGTGGTCCCGGTACGCGTGCCAGGCCGCCGCCTGCATGTCCAGCGTTCTCAGGCACGTGGTCGAGAGCAGGCTCATGCCGCGCGGGAGAGCCCTCGACGCCTCGTTCAGCATCGCGCAGGCGGTCTCGCGGAGCCACGGCAGCGGCGCCTCCGCGATCACGCGGGGGCACTCCACACGGACGTCGAGCAGCGCCTCGCCGTTGTCCGCAATCGGGACGCGGTTCAGGCGCGTGATCGAGGGTTCGCGGAGCTTGCGCGTCCGGTCGCGAAGGTAGGGGCTTGCGTTGCGCATGGGAGCGTTGGTTCGCCGGCAAGCTACCGCGCCCTGCCCGCCGCACGGAGGGGTTGGAGGCGCCTCGACGAAGTTAGGGCGCGACACGCGGAATCCGCATGGGAGAGGCAATGCCGAAGCGCACGACACAGTCCGACAAACCGAAAGCGAAGGCGCGCCAAGAGCGCGCGTCTCAATCCATCGAGGACGATCTCAAGCGCGAGCGAGCGCGCGAGAAGCTGGCCGCCGCGCGCGCCGACGTGACCGAGGCAGAGGCCGGGTTCGCGCACGCCAAGCAGCGGCTCGCGCAAGCCCGCAGAGCGCTCGCCGAAGTCGAGCGTGAGGCGCTGGGCCTCGCGCCGGGCTTGGTCGAGGCGGCCACGGGGAAGGGCCGCTCGTCTCCCGAGCAGATTGGCTTGCGCGTACTCTTGGCGGCTCTTGTCTTCTGGCCGCTCGCGTCGGCGATCTTCCCCAACAAAGAGGCGGCGATGTTCGTCGTCCGTTTCGGTTTCGTGGGGATCGCGCTGCTCTTCCTGCGCTTCTGTCCGGCCTTCAATGAAGAACTGACGGTCGATCCGAAGGGCCGCGCGTGGCAGGCTCTCGCGGGGGTGGGGGCCGGGGCCGCGTTCGGCATCGGCAGGGCGCTCCTCTCGGAGTCCTCGGTCTGGGGCGGCACGGCCAGCTACCAAGGCATGGTGGGCGCCATCGCGAACACCAACTACCCCGTCCTTGGGATGGTCGAGGCGTTTCCGTTCCTGATCCTCTTCGGCGTTCTCGAGGCCATCGTCTACGGCGGCATGTTGCGGTGGGTCGTCACCGCGCCGCGCGGGCCGCTGCCGCCGTTCGCGTCCGCCGTTCTGGTCGGCGTCTTCTTCGGCTGGATGCACCTTCTCGTGCCCCACTTCCTCGACCAGGAGCACTCCGTCCCGTTCGCGTTGGTGGGGCTCGTGAACGGAGTCCTCGCCGCGCTTGCCACCCAGTTCACCCGCAGCCCGCTTGCCGGAGGAGCCTTCCTCGGCGTCCAGTGGTGGACGTGCCTTGCGTTCCTGTTCCTCGATCAGCCGGTCGCCTGAGTCCCGCCCTACCAGATGAGCCCTGTCACCCGCTCCAACGCCTTCTCCAGGCGGTCCGGCGAGGTGATCACGAGAGGCAGCCCATCATCGCTTGGCTTGAGGCGAATCCTGAGCGCGTCGCCAACGCGCTCGCACCTCCGCGTTTCGAGTCGGTTCAGCTTGCCCCGCGCCGGACGAAGCGCGTGCAGCTCAAACGTGTCTTTCTCAGCGATCCCCGGCGCTAGACCCAGCAGGAACTCGCGCTCCTCGTCGCCCTGAACGAACAGCAGGAAGTCCCGGCTCTCGCGGATCGGCGCGCCCACCAGGCTAGCGATCTCGATGCGCCTACAGGCGTCTCCCTCGATCAGCGGCGCCCCGTCCACCGATGCGCGGCTGCTTGTGGCGATGAACCACACGCCCGTCTCCGTCGCGGCCGCGACGGCGGGGCAGCCGGGCGAGGCGGTGAGTTCGACGGTGTGTCCCGCGATGGACTCCGTCACGGTCCACGCCGGCTCGCCCGTCTCCACGCCAACGACGGCGCCACCCGATGTCAGCGCATTGCGTCTGACGCGGTTCCTCGCGCTGCCCGGGCGGGTGACCGCATCAGCAGGCTTCAGTGGCGGCCCGACGCCGTCCGGGAGCGCGCGGCTGAGCATCTCCGCGAAGCGCCCCGGCCCGGCCACGTGGGCCTCGCCAAGCCCAACGCGCGCCGCCCTGCCCCAAGGAGTCTCGGTCACCTCGCCCAGCGCACGCTCGACTCTCTCCGGCGCCTTGCCATCTACCGAACCGAGCAGGAGCCATCCTCCTTCGCGCGTCCAGGCCAGAAGCCACTCGACGGCGTCCTCGGAGAGCTGGCTAGCGTCCTCGACAACGACCGCTTTGGTGGCCGTCCCGATGTCGCGCGCGTGGTCGGCGCGAACGGCCCGCCAGTCCAGCGCGAGGTCGCCAAGCACCCGGGAGGAGGCAGGCGCCCCGACTGCACCGCGCTCCACGACCACCGCTGCCTCCGGGATGTGCAGAGAGGGCTGCAAGAGCCGGCTGAGCAGGTTGGCTCGGAGCAGTTCCGCGCTCATTCGGGGGGCCGGCGGGGCGTCGGCGGTGGACGTGACCGTCCCCGCCGCTCCGAGGAGGGTCAGCCGCCACGCCGTCGCCGCATCCGGACCATCGGGCGTCGCGAGTCGGACCAGCTCGCGCCCGCCCATTAGCTCCGCCTCCAGCGCGTCCGAGAGTGGCTCGCCGCGATGCGGTCCCGACACCGGCGGCGGAAGCACGCGCTCCACGCCCCAAGTCTCCGCGAGCAGTTCGCGCTCCTCGGGAAGACCGGCCGAGGCGAGCGGGCCTGCGAACCGCGACAGCACGCCCGATGACGGGTGGGCGCCACCGGCGAGCCCATCGTAGACGATCTCCGGTGAGAGGCCCGCCGCGAGAGCCAGCGCCGCGCGTCCTTCGTCCATGCGGCGGGCCCACTCCGGCCGCGCTCCGTCTCCATCCGGCGCCGCGCCGAAACGGACCGTGCGCGCGCCGGCGTCCGCCGCCGCCTCAAAGGTCTCGAACCAGGCGCCGAGGTCCCACGCATCGGGCGCGCCGCCGGGCACGCAGCCCCAAGGGCGCGTCACATCCCACGAGAAGAGCGGCTCCATCGAGCCCTGCACGGACACACGGCTTCCGGACGCGCGCGACGGAGGCGTGCGCCGCAGCGATCGCTCGTCCCAGACGGCCGCGACGGAGCGCCGCGCATCGAGAAGCCGCCCCGCCTCGCCGACGAGGCGCGTCTCGACCTCGAGCCTCGGACCGGGCCACCGCCGGCTCGGGATCCGCACGACGCCCGACAGCGCATGCAGATCGCGGCCGTCGCCGACGGGAGCGCGCTCCAACGCCTCAAGCGCCCCGCGCGCAAGCGTCTGCCCGGCCGGGCTGCGGACCCAGACCTCGAGCCGCAGCGGGGTCTCGTCGCGCGGCCGCGAGCGGGCGTCGATCAAAACGCGAAGCCCCTCCCCCTCGCGCACCGTCGCATAGTCCGGGGCGGCGCTCACAAGGTAGGGCCGATCGAGCCATTCGAGGAGGCCGTGCAGTGGCCCGACGCCGGCTCCCAACAGCGGGTTCAGGGAGTCGGGCGCGGACACCGCGACGAGGCTGGAGCCCACCCGCTCGCCGGTGTGCCAGCGCAGCGCGAAGCCGCGGATGGCCTCGGGCTCGGACTGCTTTCTGCCCGCTAGGATGAGCGCGTCATAGCGGGCGCCGTCCGCGAGCGCCCACGTGGGCCGGATGGCGAGAGCGTCCGTCTCCGCCGCGAGAGGAGCCATCGTGAGAGGCGGCTCACCCCATACCCATCCCAGAGAACGCGGCAGTGGGTCCGCGAGGATCCCCGCGCCGCGCGCCCTGTCGGCGGATGCGGGACCCAGCAGCGCGAGCACCGTCCCGCGGTTCGAGAGCACCGCGCTGACGGCGTCCTCGGTCCCGGCCGGCCATCCTTCGGCGGGAACCACCAGAAGAACGCCCGGGCGCGAGGCTGCGGCCGCCGCCTCGGGCGCTTGCACGGCGCGCACGAGCCGGTCGTCGCTTAGGGCATGCACCAGCGCTCCGAGGGCCGTGGTCCGATCCGGGACGTGTTTGCTCAGGACGAGGACGTCGGACGGGGAGGCCGCGAGTGACCGGACGCACAGCAGGACAAGGGCGACGCCTATCGCCGCGCGCATCCGCTGACTCCTCTCGTGTGCGACTCGACCATCGTAGCACACCGCCCGGGAGCGAGCGTCGCCTACTGCTTCACGAATCGGATCTGGTCAAGGCCACCGGGCTCGCTGAGATACAGAACGCGGTCGGACTCGAACCGGTAGCTCAGGCTCTGCTTCTCCTCCTGCGGCATCCCAGGCATCGACATGGCAACCTCGATCTTGCCCGCCTTGAGGCTCCAGCGGATGGTGATGGCCTCCATGTCGCCCATCTCGCTCACGGAGATCGACCCGCCTCCGCCCGCCGAGAAGGTGATCGTGATCTGCTCGTCGCCGCCCCCGGGCTCGCTGCCCTTCCATGTACCGATCAGCCTCTGCTCGTCGGTCTTGGGGCCCTCCTCGGCTGGCGCGGCTTCCTCCGGCGCAGCCTGCTCACCGGCCCCGGAGGTGGCGCGCTCCCGTTCGACCGCGCCCTGGCCCAGCTCCAGCACGTAGCTGCGTCCGCCGCGCTCGAGCACGCCGCCTTTCATCGTGAGATAGGTGACCCGGTAGCCAAAGGCTGACTCTCCGACGCCCACCCACATCCGGTCGCCCGTGTCCTTGTTCACCACAAGAACGGAGAGGTTCTCTCCACTTCCGGCGATCGCGGCCAGGTAGACGTTGATCGCGCGCATCGCGGCCGGCGACGCCGGCGGCGCCAGGTTCTCGATGGGCGGCGCGAGTTCGGGGTCGACGGGAGACTCCGCCGGGCCGGGGTCCGCGGGATTCGGCGCGCTGGCGGCCTCGCGGGATCGCTCTCCGGGGGCGCCTGTCGGCTGAGCCTCCGCCGCGCGCGCAAGCCAGCCGAAGAGGTCGAGTTCGCCTGCGCCGGACTCGCTCTCGTCCCACGTATGCAGCCCACTCGAGGGCGCGATCTCCGTCGCCGGAAGCGGGGCGACGCGTCCGCCGTCCAGCAGCGCCGCGTCGCGACCCCAGTCCGGACGCGTGCGCCAGACGACGACCGCCGTCACGGCGACCACCAGCACGATCCCGAGCGCTATCCGGAGCGCTAGTTGCCTCGTCCTCATGACCGCTCGACTCCTGCCGCGATCCCTGACTACACTACAGGAGACTTGGCGTGCGGGGAACGGTTACCTGCACGGCGTTGCCCCGCTCCTCCCGCTGGTGGGATGCGCGCCCGAAAGGAGCGCCCCGATGCTTCTGGCCTGCATGGTCACCGCCGTCCTGACCGCGCCGGATCCGCTGTCGCTCCATCGCTGGCATCCGACGCTGCCCGTTCCCGCCCGGGTGATTGAGACGCCCTTCGCAGGCGACCCCGAGGAGGGCATGGCGCTCGAGTCGCTGGCGGGTCTTGCGGCCCGAGCCGTCCTCCGCGACGGGTACGACACGCTTCTCTGGGAGGACCTTGAGAACGACGGCTACCAACGCTGGTACGCCGACTATCTTGCTCTCCACGCGCCGCGCGTGGAAGCCATGGATCTCGATGCGGCGGTCCGCGCGCTCCAGTCGGACGGGGTTGTGCGGGGCTACATCCTATACTCCTACGACCAGTCGGAGCGCCCCCTCCACGCTTCGGGCCCTCGGGACGAGAGCGCGAATGTCGCGACGACTCTGGCGGCGCGCCACGGAGCGATCGTGGTCTCGGAGCGGCTCGAGGATCGGTGCCGCGCTCTGGGGCTCCGGCGCCTGCTGGACGCGCGAGGCATGACCGAAGACGAGTGTCTCACGACCTACGGCGAGGATCTCGCCACCGATGTCCTGTGCCTTGCGGATCCGAAAACGCGCAACGTTCGTTCGCTCGCCATCGCGCTCGACTCGATGGTGGTCTCCGGAGGCAACGAGGCGTACGCACGGGCCCTGGCTCGTTGCGAGCCGGACAGCCCGGTGCTGGGCTGGGGCTGCGGCGGCGAGGATGAGCTGACAATTCCGTCTTCGCGCGCGGGCCTCTTCCAGACCGCCACGAACTGGTGCCACAACTTGCCCGTCTTCCTCACGGAGAGCCCCGCCGACCCCGCTCTGGCGCCGCTGCTCGCGCGCCGCGACGATCCCATCGGGCCACCCGATCTCGACTGGGGCGAAGGCAAGCACTTCGTGAACTTCACGATCACCGATGGAGACAACATCCAGTGGCTGATGGGCAACTTCGTGGGAGGCTCCGAAGCGCCGATGTACTACGGATGCCCGGAACGCGGCGCCATCCCCTTCGGGTGGGGACTGCCCGCGCCCGGCCTCGCGCAACTCTCGCCGCGGACTCTCGCCGAGGTCCTCGGCGCGGCGACCTCCGCCGATGACTTCATCCTCTACTCCGGCGGAGGCTACTTCTACCCCGACCTCTACGGAGCCGACCGCCCTGAGGCCGACGCGCTCGCCCTGCACGCACGGCGCCTCCGCGGCTACATGGACCTCACCGGGATCCGGGTTCTCGCCTTCAACTTCATCGACTGGGACAGCCCGGAGGCTCTGGCCGCCTGTGAGACGCTCGCGAAGAACCTGCCTGGTCTGCTCGGCATCCTCGCCTTCCAGTACCACCCCTACTCGGCCGGAGAAGGTCGCGTCGTGTGGGTCGATGGGGCCGAAGGCGACCGTGTGCCCGTGATCTCCTGTCGGATGACGATCTGGGCTCGGACGGGCGGAGCCAACGACGCGGCCCCGGCCGCCGTGGCGGCTCGCCTCGGCGAACTCCCTCGAGCCGCGTCAACGGACGCCGACGACGCTTTCTCGTGGGTCCTGGTCCACGCTTGGTCCTACTTCCGACAACCGGCCGCCGCGGAGGATGGGGCGTCCGAGGACCGCGACGTCCCTCAGGACGGCTCCGAGCCCGGGACGGCGCGCGGTTACAGGCCCGCCCTGTGGGCGGCGGAACGCCTGGGCCCGTCTGTGCAGGCGTGCGGCGTCGAGGAACTCGTCTGGAGGGTCCGGCTGCGGCTGGACGCGCGGCGGACGCTCCTTCGTTGGGCGCGGGAAAGCGGGGATCGCTCTCTGATCGAACGCGTGCTTGCGGCGCAGGACTCGGCGCTCCCTGACGTATTCCGGGAGATTCAGCGGGCCGCGCGGTCCGCGAACGACTAGCCGACGATCGCCAGCATGCATCGTGGAGGAGGCCTGTTCCATGAGAGCGGTTCTCATGCTCGCACTCGGAGGGGCCGCGGCGCTCGCGCTTGCGAGTTGCGCGTCGCGTCCGCCGGACGGCTCGATTGCGGTCCCCGGACGATCCGCCTCGGCGGCTCCCGTCATGGGCTCCACTTGAGGCGTACCCCCACCCATGCCATCCGAGTTCGGGTGGACCGAGACTCCGAGCATCGACGCGATTCCCCCAGCCCTCTCCCTCAGCGGTGAACTCGAGGGCGTCCCCTTCACCCCCGGCGGCGTGACCGTGGAACAGGACGAGGAAGGCGCGCCGCGCGTCATCATCCTTCACGCGGAGCCCGCGGACGCCGCCTCGACCGCCGCCCAACCCGCATGCCGCGGCGTGCGAATCACGCTTCCGAGCGCCATTGCCGACGGCGACGCCTTCGTGAAGACTCTCGACGACAAGCGCGACGACTGCTCCGCGACCTACTGCCTCCCGCCCGAGGCGGACGGCGAGGAATCGGACGGCTCGACCGAGCCGGCGGCGGACGCTCCCGCTCCGACCGAGGTCGCGGCCGACTGGGCCTGCGCGATCCGGATTGACGACTGCGGCGGCCCCTCGTTCGATCCCGAGGGCGACGAGACTCAGCTTACCGGCGCCCTCACGGGCGCCATCGCCGTGTGTTTCTCGCGCGTCGATGAGGACACGGGCGAAGAGGTGCGGAGCTGGGTGGCCGGCCGCTTCAGCGACGGACGCATCCAGTGCACGAGGCCTCTTCCCGAAACGGAGGAGCCTTCGGCCGAATCCGCGTCGCCCGAAAGCACGTAGGTCTTCCCCGCTCCCCTTGCGTCGGCCCGGGCCCGCGGCCTGTCCGCGCGGGGCCGGGCCGCGCCGACGCAGGGGCTCTCGCCGCGCTCAGCGAATGCTCGGCTGGTTCATGGGGCGGGCGCGGTAGAGCGGAGACCACATTGGAGCGGATCGAGGTTCGTCCGGACGGAGAGCGGCTCACCCGCGTTGAGTTGTCTCTTGACGACGGCGCGGTGGTGAGCTGGCTCACGATCGTGGACTTCGTCATGCGGGTCGGCGCGGCGCGCCTGCGGATGGGCGGGATCGCCGGCGTCGGGACGGACGAGAACCACCGCTTCCGGGGCTACTCCCGCAAGTGCATGGACGCCGCGGTCGCCCACATGGCCTCCGAGGGCTACGACTGCTCGATGCTCTTCGGGATCCCGGACTACTACCCCAAGTGGGGCTTCGCGACCGCGGTCCCGTGGTACCGGGTTGTGGCGACAACCGAGGCGCTCGAGCGGGCGGGGGCCGGCGCGACGCTGGATGCGCGGCCGCTGGGGCGCGAGGACCACGAAGCGGCGCTCGCGCTCGAGGAGGCGTTCACCGACCTGCGTTCGGGCTCGATCGACCGCCGCGCCACGGGCGCCCCCCTCTTCACCAAGGGCTCGGGTTGGGATTCGGCCCCACGTCCCATGGGAGTCTTCTGCCCTAAGAAGGGTCTCGTCGGCTACTACGTCACCAACGTGGACAACGCGGGCGTCGTGAGCGAACTCAGCGTGCGCGATCGGCGGTGGGCGTCCGAGGTTGCCCGTTCGCTCGCCGAGGACCTGAAGCGGGAGGAGAGGACGGAGGCGGAGATGCTCCTCCCGCCCGACCATCCATTCGCGGAGTACCTCAAGCGCTTCGGGGTGCGTTGTGAGGTCACGTACCCCTACCAGCAAGACATCATGCTTCGAGTCTGCAACCTCGCGCCGATGATGCGAAAGGTCGCGGTGGAACTCGAGCGTCACCTCGGTCTGCATCCCTGTGACGCGCTCGGGACTCTCACCTTCGAGACGGACCTGGGAACGGTGACTCTTCGCTCCCAACAGCATCGGGTGGAGGTCAGTGAAGAGCCGTGCCGCCCGGCCATTCGGATGCCGCAGTGGGCGCTGATGCAGGTGCTCATGCGCTATCGGTCCCTCGCGGACGCGCTGACCGAGACCGGCGTCGAGACCACGGACGACATTCCCGAGGCCTGGATGCGGCTCTTCCCGCGCTCTTACCCGTTCATCTGGAAGACCGACGCGTTCTAGCCATCGTGCGGAGCGGTCCGGCTATTCCCGCGCGCGATTCCATTCCTCCCACTGCCGGCCGAGGGTGATGCCGTGCGCGACGAGCGGGTCCTCGGTGAGGCCGTTCTTCGCCATCATGTCGGCGATCCACCCCTCCAGCCGCGCTTCCAGCGCGTCGGCTCGCTCGGGCTCCGCCTCGGCGAGATTCGTGAGTTCGTGGGGGTCGCTCGTCAGGTCGTAGAACTCGCGCATCGGCATCCCATGGAAGTCGGGGAGCCGCGAGAGGATCAGCTTCTCCGTGTCCGTGCGGATCGCCCACTTCGCCTGCCAGGTGCACTCCTCGGCGATGACGGCGTCCCGCACCGGCTCGGATCCGCCCGAGAGAAGAGGCGTCAGGTCGGCGCCCTCCATCGCCTCGGGCGCGTCCAACTCCAGCGCCCGCAGCACGGTCGGCGCCACGTCCTGGTGCCCGGCGAAGGCGTTCACGCGGCGGCCCGATTCGGTGACGCCCGGCCAGCGCACGATGAACGGGCAATGGATGTTCCCGTCGTAGAGCCCGTGGTGGTCGCAGATGACGTCGTGGCGGTAGAACAGCTCGCCGTGGTCCGAGGTGAGGATGACAAGGGTGTCCTCGGCGTGGCCTGTCTCGGCGAGTGTCGCGAGGAGTTCGCCCACCCCGTCGTCGGCGTGGCGCACCTCGCCGTCATAGAGCGACTTCAGATACTCCGCGTCGCGCAGCGGCCCGGGGAGCTTCTTGAACCACTTCTCCCACATCACCGAGAAGTACTGATCCTTCAGCGGAGCAAGCGTATCCGGCAGCGACGCATCGGTCGGGTCGCCTTCGTAGAACAGCCGGTACTCCTCCGGCGGGAGATAGGGAGTATGCGTGTCCCAGTAGTGTATTGCCATGAAGAACGGCTCGTCCGCGTGCTTCCGCAGCCAGGGAATCGCGCGCTTGTTGAGGACCTCCGCGCTGTAGCCGTAGTCCTGGTAGCGCGTGGTCGAGTCCACCACGAATTCGAAACCCCTCAAGAACCAGTGCTTGTAGCGCGGGAGGCAGCAGAAATCCGCGGTCGTCAGACCGTGCGCCCGCAGGAGCGTCGGGAGCCACGGCGCGTTCTCCGCGAGTTCGCGGTTGCCCTTGTGCGCGACGATCCCGTGCGTGATGGAGTACTGCCCGGTGTAGAGCGTCGTGAACGACGGTTGCGTGGGGATCGCCGAGGCGAAGAAGCGGTCGAACACAACCGACTCCCGCGCGAAGGCGTCGATCAGCGGGCTCGTGGGGCGTGGGTATCCATAGCACCCGAGATGATCGGCGCGAAGGCAATCCACGATGATGAGGAGGACG
>CAZCER010000045.1:0-13598 GCA_964497385.1 uncultured Armatimonadia bacterium
AGGCCACGGCCGGCGCGTAGGCCAACACGCCGCCGGCCGTGTAGCAGTGAGCGGCCAAAGTCGGGATGCCCTGGCGGCCCGTCCACTCGGCCAACGCCTCGGCCAGACGGGTCTTGCCGATGCCGGCCTCACCGGTGATCAACACCAACTGCGGCCGGCGGGCGGCCGCGCGCCACGCCTGCACAAGCTGCGCCCACTCCGCCTCGCGGCCCACCAGGGGGATCGCGCCCTCGGCCGGCGGTGCGGCCGGCGGCGCGGGGGTCTTCAGCAGTCGCTCGTACAGCTCGCGCGTCGCGGGCCCCGGTTTGCGTACCCGGCGCCCGCTCCAGCCCCGCGCAAACGGGGAACCGCGCTCGTTCCGAAGCGTCTGAAAGACACCGAACGGCGTGCCGTCGGCCTGATTCCAACACGCGAATGAGGTGTTCCCGATGCGCTGGAGACTCGCTCTCACGGTCCTCGCCGGCGTCGCCGTCCTCGGCGGCGCCAGCTTCGCCCAGATCGGGTACGTCAACCAGGGCGGCCCCGATGACGATCCGGAAGACATCATTGTGGTGATCTATGAACCCACCTATCTCAGCGCCTCCGCATGCGCTCAACTCCTCGGCGGGAGCGTCCTCCGCCTGAACGATGACCTCTACGGCGGGGGCATGGGGGGGTACGGCCGCGGGCGCGGCTCGAACGGCGGCTATGGCGGCTACGGCAGAGGCGGCAATGGCGTCGGACGCGGCGGCTACGGCGGCTACGGAGGTTACGGCGGTCGCGGCGGGAACTACGGTGGCGGCTTCGAGGACGGCTACGGCGGCTACGGCTACGGCGGTCGCAATGGTGGTCGCGGCGGCAGCGGAGGGTACGGCGGCTACGGCGGCGGCTACGGCTGGTAGGCGCCTCCACGGCGTACGGAACGGAACACCGAGTGCGGACGACTTTCGAGGACCGAGCCCAACGACTGCGTGAGTTGATCCGCGAGATGGGCTCGGTCCTCGTCGGCTTCTCCGGCGGCGCCGATTCGACTCTCCTCTCACACCTCGCCTTCCAGGAACTGGGCTCCGATCGCATGCTGGCGGTCACGATCGACTCCGATCTCTATCCCGAAGACCACTCAACCGTCGCGTCGGATCTGGCCCGGGCTCTGGGCTTCCCGCACCGGCTCCTCCGAATGGACGTCTTCGCGCTGACGGGCGTGGTCGCGAACGGCCCCGACCGGTGCTACCACTGCAAGCGCGCCGTCTTCGCGCTCCTGGCCGACGAAGCCCGCGCGAGCGGGCTCCGATGGGTCGCCGATGGAACGACGGCCGACGACGCGGCGGACTTTCGCCCCGGCCAGCGCGCGTGCGCGGAGGCCGGCGTCCGCCAGCCTTTGCGCGAGGCCGGCCTCACCAAGGAGGACGTGCGGGCTCTCTCTCGCGCCGAGCGGCTGCCCACCGCCGACAAGCCTTCGTCCGCATGCCTCGCGTCTCGCTTCCCCTACGGCATGGCGCTTGCGACGGACCTCCTCCAGCGGGTGGCCGCGGCGGAGGATCTCGTACGCGCCGAGGGCTTCGACGACCTGCGCGTGCGGCTGGTGAACGGCGACACGGCGCGCATCGAGACGCCGCTTGACGCTCTCCCGCGGCTCCTCGCGGAGCCTGTGCGCGCGCGCCTAACCGCGTCGCTCCGCGCTTTGGGCTTTCGCTACATTACGGCCGACCTGGAAGGGCTTCGCTCAGGAAGTCAGAACGAGGTGCTTACCGACGAGCAGCGCTTGGACGCGCTCTCCCGAGGCATCTCTCTCCAGGAAGAATGAGCGCTGTTGGTCTACAGGCACCTCCTGAACGTCGATCTCGTTCGACTCCCCCGTGCGTACTGCGATGTGCTCGTTGTGGGGACGGGCGTGGCCGGGCTCTCGTGCGCTCTCGCCGCCGCCCCGACTCGTCGGGTCGTGCTTCTCACCAAGGACACGGTCGTCGAGAACAACACCGCGTACGCCCAGGGCGGGGTTGCGGCCGCTCTGGCTCCTGACGACTCGCCGGAACTCCATGCCGAGGACACCAAGGCGGCCGGCGCGGGGCTTTCCGACGACGCCACCGTCTACCGGCTCGTCCACGAGGGCCCCGAGCGCGTGAAGGCGCTGCTGCACCTCGGCGCGCGCTTTGACGCGGCCGACGGCCACATCGCCCTCGGGCGTGAGGCCGCGCACTCCAGCCGCCGCATCGCGCACGCCGGCGGCGACGCCACCGGGCGCGAGATCCACCGCACTCTGCAGAGCGCGGTCGCGGTGCAGATGGGGATCGCCCTCCGCGAACGCACCCTCCTCGCGGACATTCTTGTCGCCGAGGGCCACGTCGTCGGCGCTCTTCTTCTGCACCTCGACACCGGCGCGCTCTCGTTCCTCTCGGCGCGCGCCATCGTGCTCGCCACCGGCGGGGTTGGGGCTCTCTGGGAACGCACGACCAACCCGCTTGTCGCCACCGGGGACGGCATCGCGGCGGCGTACCGCGCGGGGGCGACCGTCTCGGACATGGAGTTCGTGCAGTTTCATCCGACCGCGCTCGTCACCGAGGGCGACCCGCTGCCGCTGGTGAGCGAGGCGGTGCGGGGCGAGGGCGCGGTTCTGCGCGACGCCTCCGGCGTCGCGTTCATGGCCGAGTACCACCCTTCGGCGGAGTTGGCGCCGCGCGACATCGTATCGCGCTCCATCGTGGATCGCTGCAACCGCACCGGCTCGCGGCACGCGTTTCTGGATTGCGCGCCCATCGGGGCGGAGCGTTTCGAGGCCCGCTTCCCGACGATCCTTCACACCTGCCTGGCGAACGGACTCGACCCGCGAGTCGAGCCGATCCCGGTGACCCCGGCGGCGCACTACCACATGGGCGGCATCTGGGTCGGGCCGGACTCCGCCACCGCGGTCGAGGGCCTCTACGCGGCCGGCGAGTGCGCCTGCACCGGCGTGCACGGCGCCAACCGCCTGGCTTCGAACAGCCTGCTTGAGGGGTTGGTCTTCGGGTCGATCAGCGGCCTGCAGGCCGCCGAGATGTCCGACAGCGACATGCTGGACCGCATCCAGAGGATCCAGTGGATGACCCCGCCCTCGAGCGACTCTCCGATGCCCGAAGAGGACGTTGTCGCTCGCATCGGCGAGCTGCGCGACCTCATGTGGCGGCGCGTGGGCATTCTGAGGGACCGTCAGGGGCTCGAGGCCGCCCTGAGCGCGCTCGCGGAGTGGCGCGACGAACTCGGAGCGCCCCAGCCCCGCCGCGCCGACCTCGAACTCGCCAACATGCTTCAGGTGTCCGAGTTGATCGTCCGCTCGGCCCTTCGCCGAGAAGAGAGCCGGGGCGCGCAGTACCGGACCGACTTCCCCGAACGCGACGACCTGCGCTGGCGCTGCCGGATCCTGCGCACCTTCCGCGCGGGCGCGGACGGCGCGGACCCGACCGAAGTCGAGGAGATCCGAGAGGTGATTGAATGACTCCCGAGGCCGACCCCACCGGCATCGCCAGCAAGCCGGCCGATGCAACTTTCGAGCGCGATCGAGGCGTGACGCACCTCTCCGCTCGGGAGGGCGTGTCGAAGATCTCGGTTCAGATGGACTGCCCGAGAGAGGAACTCGCCCGCGTCTTCGAGGCCCTTGCCGAGGGAGAGGTGAACGTCTACCTCATCAAGTTGAACGAGGACTGCGTCGAGTTCGCCGTGGACTCGGAACAGATGGATCAGGCGATCCATGTTGTGGAGGAACTCGGCTTTCGGTACGCCCTGGTCCGGAGCTGCGCGCTGATGTCGGTGGTCGCTCCGGCGATGCGGGACCTCTCCGGCGTCCTTTGGCAGATCATCGGCGCGATGCGCGCGATCGGCGTCGAGGTGCTCGAACTCGCCGACACCTACAACGCGGTCTCGTGCCTCGTGCCGGAGGCCGATCTCGCGCGCGCCGTCGAGGCCCTTTCCGAGACCTTCGGCGTTGAACTCAGCACGGAGGCCAATCCGTTGGATCCGTGGTAGCAGGGGGCGGGCAAGGAGGAAACGACGTGAGCGCCCATGTGTGTCGGATCCGGCCGCTGTTCGCGGACACCGATACGGCTGGAGTCGTCTACTACGGCGCGTACCTGCGGTTTCTCGAGGAAGCCCGAACGCAGGCCGTCGAGCGCGTCGGCGTCTCGCTGCGCTCCGAACTGAGCGGCGGCTGTCTCTACCCCGTGACCCATGTCGACATTGACTACCTTACCGCCGTTCCGTTCGGCGAGATCCTCTGCATCACGACCGATGTCACGGAGATCGGCAGGGTGCGCTTCCGCCTCGATCATCGGCTGTACCTCGAGGATTCCGGCGCTTCGGTCGGACGCGCGACGGTGTGGCTGGCCTGCGTCGATCGCGACTCGCGCCGCCCGCGCAGGCTCTCCCCCGCGATGGCGGCCGCCCTGGTCGAGCTGCGCTCGCGCGAAGACCCGGAGTCGCCTGGGGCCTAGAGAGGCCCCCCGGAACGGTCGAGCCTGGCGGCATCGTCTCCGGGAAGAGCTTGACTTGTGCTCATTGGGTGATCTGAACGCGCTTCTGGGAACTTGCATGCATCGCCATACAATGTTTTCGGCGGGGGGCCGGCTGGCACGGAACTCGGGCTGGGTTTCGCGTGTCCTATAGGCAAAGCCAGGAACCGGTAGCGTTTGGGAGGCCATGCCGTGAGTGCACGGGATCTCGATCTGGGCCTCGCCGAGACTCTGCTGAACTGGGACACCATGTCGCACTCGCACGGAGGGGACTCACCGGTCCCTCTTCGAAAGCTGTCGGTGTCCCGTCGCGAGGCCTTGGTGCAGCAGGTCCGGGCGATTCAGGCGGTAGCGCATGCGCTGGTGGAGTCGGGCCCGCAAGTCGCGGGTGACGGCAGTGTTCCGACGGGTCTGAAGGTCACCGAGATCGACCGCAAGACCTTCAACCAACTCGTGCGACCTTTACGGCCTGAGCATCGCCAACTCAAGAACAGCGGCGGCATGTCCTATGTGCGCACGATCGCCAAGGAGACCCTCTCGCCGCCCACCTTCAGCCAGATCGTGGACCTTGCGCACCTGGTCCTGAACGCGCTGTCGGAGACCGATTACCGCATTATCCGATGCGGATACGCCAAGTGTGACAAGGGATCGCACCGCCGTGCGAAGCTCTTCATCGTGGATAGCGATCGGCGCGTGCGCGTGCGGCATTGCTGCAGCGAGTGCCGTGACGCGGCCAAAGCTCTGGAGCCCGCGTCCGAGCCCCCGTCACCCCCGACGCGCTCAACAAGAGCGGCTCGCGGACGCGAGCGCGCCGCAGTGAAGCCAAAGTCCAAAGCGAAGGCCGGCGCGAGAGGGTAGGGCGGGGCGGCTACAGGCGACGCCCCCAGCCGTCCGGCCTGTACACATAGCGGAGCGCCTCGGATTCCCCGACCACCACCATAGGGCGGGGCCAGTATCCCGCGCGCTCGAAGCATCGCGCCGACGCTCGGTTGAGAGGGCGGATCAGCGCCACCAGCTCCGCGAGCCGCGGATGCCTTTCCAGCGACGCCTCGCTCCCTCCGCGCACGATCGGAGCGCACAGCCCGCGGCCGCGCGCCTCGGGCGCGACGACCACGCCGACCTCCCCCACCTCCGCTTCGATGTCCACGCGGAAGTGCCCCACGGGAGCGCCGTCGACCTCGGCGATCCAGAGATCGCGCGCGGCGTGAGCGAGGGAGTCGGTCCACCACTTCAGATGCTCGGCGGCTGAGATTGCGTGGCGCGAGAAGGACTGGGCTATGGTGACGGGATCGTTGCGCCAGACCAGAACGCGCTCAGCATCCTCCGCGCGGGCGGGCCGGATCGCCACCTCGGGCGCGTCGGGAGTCGACGGGCTTTCTATCAGGGACCCTCCTCAATCAGCATGTGGAAACGCGCCATCCAGTACGGCAGGAGATAGGCCGCTCCATCGTCCTCACCGAGCCCTTGAGTCTTTCGGCGCAGAGAGTACGGATTGCCGTTCCACTTGGTCATCGCGTTCTCGGAGTAAGGGAGAACGGTCGCGCATTGGCCTTCGCCGTGGCGTCCGGGTTCCGGCGACACGATGACGTCGGCGCGAACGCTGTTGTCCAGCGGCCAGTAGACCCGATCGACGGGCATCTCGCTGAGCGAGCGCGCCATGTCGTCGAGCCCGACCGGCCGGTCGAGAGCCACCGAGGCGATGGCGTTCCAGAGCGGACAGCGCTGCGGGCGCGCCGCCTCGACGGCGCGTTCGACGCTCAGGCGGTACAGGGCCAGCAAGTCCGGATCGCGCTCATACAGGAACAGAGCGTAGTAGGCGAGGAACGCCAACTCGTCGTCCGAGTAGTTGATCTCCCCCGGAAGCAGGATCTTCTGGTCTACGGCATTGAGGGCGTAGTGGTGCCGCTCGACCAGGAACCGATAGGCGTTCGCGTACCGAGCGTCGCCGCAGATCACCTCGGCCGCTTTCAGGAAGCTCAGGATCGAAAGGGAGTTCAGGCCCCGCTCAAGCGTCCAGCGCGCGTCGTAGTTCAGGCAGCGCGGGCTGAAGACGCCCCACCGCGTCGGACGTCCGTCTACGTCCACCAGGCAGAAGTCATGCTCGATGAGGTGGTCGGCGATGCGGCCGACGACCTCGGCGATGCAGCGCTTCTCCTCCGCATCGGCGACAAGTTCGAAGTAGATCGGGTAGGCGAAGAAGTGGCCGTTCAGCTCGTCGGAGCTGGTGTCGCCCTTCCAGAACCACTGTCCGCACTCCGACGCATGCCACTCGCCGGTCTCGGGATCCGAGCGCACGACGTCAATCTCGTCGGCGTGCACAACGGCCCTGGCGGGAAACCCCGGGATCCCGGTCACTCGCTCCAGACGCATCAGGGCCTCAAGGCTCTCCCGCGCGTACGCACGCGCCTCCTCGGCGCCGGTCACGGCGCAGCGGAAGCACTCGGCCGCCAGGTAGAGGCTGGTCCAGAGGCCGTCGTTGTCGGTGGCGACGTACCGGCTGGAGGAGAGGTCGCCCGGCTCCGTCAGGGCGCAGTCGGCCACATAGCCGAGCCGGACGTGGCGCTCGCGCGTCATCCGCTCCAGGCGGTCCGCCTTCTCGGCAAGCGTCGTGCGCACGGTGCGGATGGCGGCTGTCTCGCCCGAGCGACAGAGGAAGGCGACGGTGTCCTCACCCGCGGCGGCGAGGCCAATCAACTCGTCCTCCGGCAGCCAGCGCCGGCCCGCGAAGAGCGACCACTCGCCGCGTGAGAGGCGCACCGCGCCGTGGCCCGTCGCGAACCACCGGTCGCCGTCCGGGAGCAGCAAGATGCGCCGGACGTCCTCCACGGGCAGGCCGTCCGACCCGCGCAGCGTCCGCCAGCCCTCGCGCCCGTCGAAGAGCGTGACGCCTCGCTCCGTGGCGATCCAGAGCAGGCCGGCGCCGTCGACCACGATGTCTCGAACCTCGCGACCGCCCAGCGGCGAGCGCTCGGGCGTGAAGACGCGGATGCTCCCGCCCCGTTCGCAGAGAAGGCCCGCGCGGGTGGCCCGCCAGGCCGCCCCGTGAGGATCCACGACGCCGGCCGGCGCCTCGGGCCAGGGACGGTAGTCTGCCCGCGGGAGCGCCGGCTCCGCGACGGGCTCCTCCGCCCGGAAGGGCGGGACGATGAGGCCGGTTCGGTTTGTCAGGGCTCTTCGCACCAAGGGAGCTTCCCTCCGCTGCTTCAGCGTGTCGCCGGGTCGCATTCGCGCGAGGCTTCGGTTCAACCTCCGGGCGGCGGGGGCAGTTAGGTCCTCACCATGCTTGAACGCCCGCGCAGCCCGTACGCGCCTCGCCTCGCTCCGGCCAGCCTCTCGGCCCGCCGGGCGGAGGTCGCTCTTCTGCTGCTGGCGGCGTCGGCCGCGCTTGGGGCGACGGGCTACTTCCTGATTGAGCGGGACTGGTCGCTCGGGGACGCCTTCTACATGGCGGTGCTCGGTCTCACGACCGTCGGTTTCGACGAAGTCCACGACCTATCGACCGCAGGCCGGCGCTTCACGACGGTCTATCTGTGCGTGAACATGATTCTCGGCATCTTCGCCGCCACGTCGATCACCTCGTACCTGCTCGAGGGGCAGGTCGGCGGCGCCCTAAGGAGGCAGCGCTTGGAGCGGCAACTCGCGAAGCTCACGGACCACTACATCGTGTGCGGCTATGGGCGCGTCGGGTGCGCCGCCGCGCAGGAACTGCGCCGCGGCGGACGCTCGCTCGTCGTCATCGACCGGCGCGAAGGAAGCATTGGGCGCGCCACCGAGGACGGCTTTCTCGTGCTGGAGGGGTGCGCCTTCGACGAGGAGGTGCTCCAGAGGGCCGGCATCGACCGCGCCGCGGGCGTGATCGCCGCGCTGGGGGAAGAGGCCGAGAACATCACTCTGGTCATCACGGTCCGCGACATGCGCCGCGACGTGACGCTCGTGGCCCGGGCCAACGGCGAAACGGAGGAACGCCTCCTCCGCAAAGCGGGCGCCACGCACGTCATCTCGCCGTACGAGATCGGCGGCGCTCGCATGGCGACCATGCTGACGCGCCCTGAGGTGCTGCAGTTCCTCGACGTCACCACCCACGCCGGCGACTGCGCCTTCCGGTTGGACTCGATCGCCGTGACAGAGGGATCGCCCGTCGCCTGGAAGGTGCTCCGCGAGACGCAGTGCTTCGCCGAAAGCAGCACCATCGTCGTCGGCGTCATCGACCCCGCGGGCGACGTCCGCGTCAACCCGCCGCGCGCCGCCCTGCTCGCGCCCGGCTCCACGCTGATCGTCCTCGGCGACGACTCCCAACTCGCCCACCTCCGACGCCTTCTCGAGGCGCCCGCCTGATGCGGCGCGGAGCGGGGGATCTTCCTCGCCCCGCCGCAGGTCCGGCGCGCGAGAACGGCGAAACCCATCCACCGGCAATCGGAGTCGGGAGGGCTTCCGCCGATGAAGTCTCAGGATCTGGAGCGGCAGATACGCGCACAACGCAGGGGCGTCATCGCGGACGCGATCGCCCATCTGCGCGGCCTCGCCGGCGACGACCTCGCCGCCGTTCTCGGGCGGGCGCTTGTTCCCCTCGGGCTCACCGAAGTGACGCGCCGCGCCGAGTCGGACGAAGAGGTGGAGTTCCACGCCGACCTGCTCGTTGGGTCAAGCCGTCTCGGCGTTCTCATCGCGTTTCGCAGACAACGCGCCGTGGTGGACGCGCGCGTGCTCGAGGCCTTCCGCGAGCGCGTCGCCTCCGGCTTCGCTCTTGGGATCCTGATCGCCACCACCCGCGGGACGCAGGAGGCCGTCGAGGCGGGGCAGAACGGGTCGCCGTCCGTGGCCGTGATCGACTCCGCGTCCCTGGCCGCGCTCCTCGAGCAGGCCGGCGTCCTGCTCGAGGCGGCCGACGTCCCGGCGCCTCTGCGGCTGCGCGCCCTGCGTCGGGAGCCGCCGCCGGCGGCGCGCGCATCCACGGAGACCGACCGTCGAGGGCGCGCGCCCAGGCTGTTCCGCTGGCGTCTCGAGACGAGCGAGGACGGCGCTTTCTCCCTCTATGCCGACTACCTGCCGGATCCCGCCCGCAGTTTCGTCGTGAACGGGCGTCGCGTGGCGGCCGACGACGACTTCGTCCCCGCGAGGACGGCGCTCCACCAGGCGATCTGCCAGCATCTGAGAGCGATCTTCCCCGAACTCTCCCCCGCGCGCGTCCGCACCAAGGCCTGGCCCGGCGTGCACCGCGTCTACACGGTGCGGGAGTACGGCGAGGCCGCGAAGGAGCGCCGCTAGCGGCGCGGTCTACGGCACGGGCAGTCCCGACTGGATCTGTTCGGCGAGGGCCAGAGCCCCAATCGCTTTGGCGACGCTCTCCGCCTCCAACGCATGCGGCGACGGGTCGCCCAAAGCCAAGGCTAGCCCGTGAAGCGCCTCGGCCAGCCGGTAAGGCATCTCATGCTCCCGCGCCCTGGCGACGGCGCGCGCGAAGTGCTCCCGCGCGCCCTCCGCGTCGCCGCATCCGAGGGCCGACCATCCGGCGACCGTCTCCAGTTCAGCGCGCCAATGCGCGGAAGCCGCCAGCGCCGCCCCCGCGAGCGCGGCATCCGCGATCTCGTGCGCTTTGGCGTGGTCTCCCGCCGCGCGGAGCACCCGGGCCTCCAGGATGCGCAGACAGGTCACGGCGTCGTCCACGGGCTCCTCGGCGACCAGCGCTCGCGCGTGCTGCAGCGCCTCTTGCGCCTCATCGGGGGCGCCCCGCTCCAGCGCCATGCAGCCCATCAGGTAGAGGATCTCCACCTGCGTCCCCGCCATTCCCACCCGGGACGTCATGTCGAGGGCCTCGCGCAACGAGCGCTCGCAGTCGTCCAGCTTTCCCTGCCGGTGCAGGACCGCCGCGCGGACGTGGTGGAGATGCCCGAGAGCGACCGCGTCGTGCGTCCGCTCGGCGGCCGTCTGCGCTTCGGCGAGGCTGGCGTGAGCCTCGTCGTACCGCCCGAGAAGGAGGCACGCTGAAGCGAGCGAGACATGGAGCCCCGCCGCGACGTCGCCCAGCGCCTCGTCGTCTCCGGCCTGCCTGAGCCATGCGATCCCGCGCGTGAACGAGTCGTACGCCGTGCGGATGTGCCCCAGTCGCCAGTGGCACACCGACATGGAGTGCAGAGCCCACACCAGGCCGTCGAGGTCCCCGCGTTCCTCATGCAGCGCATAGGCCGCCTGAAACACGGGGAGGGCGCGTTCGTGCAGGCCCCGGTCGAGGAGCGACATGCCCTCATACTCGAATCCGAGCGCCGCCAGGTCGTGGGCGCCCACCGAGAGCGCGTCCTGGCGCGCCTGGCCCACCTCCGAGAGCGCCTCCTCGAGGCGCCCCAGATGGGAGAGCGCCCGACCCGCCGCAAGACGCGCGCGGCATTTCAGAGGCGTCACGGCCTTTCCCGACGCCTCGAGCGCCCGCCGGCAGGCCTCCACGATGTCGAGCCACACCGTGGCCGATCGCGTGCGCGCCGAGGATCCGGAGAGCGTCGCCTGGGCCACGCCGAGGTAGTACATGGCCACGCAGTAGGCCAGGCGTTCGTCGCTCGGACCGAGTTCCACCACCCAGCGCAGGGCGGCGCGGATGTTGTCGAGATCCTCGCCGAGGCCGCGGTAGGCGCCGGTCGGAAAAGACCCGCGAGCCGGATCCTCCGGAATGTCCAGAAGGGAGAGATAGTGCTCGGCGTGGGCGGCGCGCGCCGCGTCCTCGTCCGAAAGCATGCCCAGTCCGTACTCGCGCAGCGACGGCAGCATCGCGTACCGCGCTTGCTTGCCTCCCGTCGCGCGCGACAAGAGACCCAGGCTGGACAGATCCTCGAGCGCGTCCAGAAGCGCGCTGCGGTCGAGATCGGGCGCGAGCTTTCCGAGCGCCTCCAGCGTGAAGCCCGGCGCGAACACCGAGGCCGCGGCGAAGACGCGCTTGCCGGCGTCGCTCAGGAGGTCCACCGACCACGAGACCACGGCCAGAAGCGACATCTGACGGACGGGGAAGCGAGCGCCGCGACCGGCGCGCAGCAACGCGAAGCGCTCGCCGAAGCCGCTGAGGATCTCCGGAAGCGACAGCACCGAGGCGCGCGCGGCCGCGAGTTCGAGGCTGAGCGGCAGAGCGTCCGACTCGATGCAGATGTCGCGGATAACCGGAAGATCGTCGGCCGACGGCGTCCAGCCCGGGATGCGGTCGCGGGCGCGCTCCACGAAGAGGCTCACGGCTTCGTTCTCGAGCAGCCGGTGCGGAGGCACGTCCGCGGGGCTCTCCATGGGGGGAACCTCGCAAACGGTCTCACCCGCGATGGCGAGAGCCCTACGCGAGGTGGCCAGGATGCGGAGCCCCGGGCCGAGCCTCAGGAGGCGCCCCACCTCTTCGTCCGCCCCGATGACCGTCTCGAGATTGTCGAGCACAAGCAGGGCGTTCGCCGAACGCAGCGCCTCATCGAGATTCTCGGCGCCCGTCGCGCGCAGCTCGGCGCAGAGCGGGGTCTCGGCCTCGATCTTCCGCGTGATGGCGGCGGCCTCGGGCTCCTGCGTCAAGTCGAAGAACCACACGCCGTCCTCGAACGCGCTCACCAGTCGCTCGGCGATCTGCAGTGACACGGAGGTCTTGCCGATGCCTCCGATCCCGACGAGCGTGACGAGGCGGCGTCCGGGCGAACTCAACAGGGACGCGACCTCGTCGATCAGGCGCTCCCGCCCGATGAACGACCCCGCGGGAGCCGGGATGTTGTGGAGCGTGTACGAGGTGAGCGTGTTCGGCGGCGGGAACGGTCGGTCCTCGGCGTCCACTCCGGCGATCTCGACCAGAGCGTGCTCTCCGACGAGCCCGCGCAGGCGGTGGTTCCCGAGCGGGCGCGCCGTCCACCCGTCGGACGGGGCTGCGAGGCCGCGGAGGGTCTCCGCGCTCGCGAGCACCTGCCCGCCGTGGGCGGCGGAGCTGATGCGCGCCGCTTTCGACACGCCGTACCCGTAGTAGTCCCCGCCCTCGCAGAGCGGCTCGCAGAGATGGAGCCCGATGCGGACCTGGAGCCGCCGGCCGCCGGGAAGCTCAATGCGAGCCATGCGCCTCTGAATGTCGCGGGCGCAGAGCAGAGCCCGCGCGGCGTCGGCGAAGGCGGCGAAGAGGGAGTCGCCTTCACTCGAGACCTCATAGCCGCCGTGCTCGGCGAGCGAGGCGCGGATCTCGGCGTAGTGCCGGTCGAGACACTCCTTGAAGCCCTCGCCGATCTCATGCCACAGACGCGTGTGGGATTCGATGTCCGTAAACATGAGGCAGACCGCGCCGGACGGAGGGCGTGGCCGGGTGTCGGACGGCGCGGCGCTGCGAGTCTCCGAGTCCACGATCCCCTCCTGGCGATCAGACGGGCCGCTTCAGCATAGCACGGGGAATCGGCAAGGTCGATTCCCCTTCGGTCCGGGCCGCGCTACAATAGGCGCGCATTTCAGGCCCAGTCTCCGACGGACGAGAGGGATACGCAGATGGCATCCATACCCGAACGACTCATCGACCGCGCGAAGCAGCTCCACAAGAGGGTCGTCCTGCCCGAGGGCTACGACGCACGGACGCTCAAAGCCGCCGAGATGATGGAGAAGGAGGGCGTCTGCAACGCCGTCGTCCTCGCCGACCCGGACGCCGCCCATAAACTGGCCAAGGAGACCGGAGCCGATCTGAGCGAGGTCGAGATCATCAACCCGGCCGCCTCCCCCAACCTCGAGCGCTACACGAACCATCTCTATGAGCGGCGCAAGGCGAAGGGCATGACCCTCGACGACGCTCGGAAGCTGATGCTCGAGGACACCCTCTACTTCGGCGCCGCCATGATGGCCTGCGGGGACGCGGACGGCGACGTCGCCGGCGCCGTGAACTCCACCCCGAACGTGGTGCGC
This sequence comes from uncultured Armatimonadia bacterium, assembly GCA_964497385.1. Taxonomy (GTDB): domain Bacteria; phylum Armatimonadota; class Zipacnadia; order UBA1398; family UBA1398; genus CAZCER01. The sequence continues at coordinate 13,338 of CAZCER010000045.1, forward strand.
GCGCTGCTCTACTGCTGCGGCACGGCGCCCGGGCTGAAGACCGTCTCGAGTTGCTTCATCATGGTCAGCCCGCACACCGAGTTCGGGAACAACGGCGCCATGCTCTATGCCGACGCAGGCGTCGTCCCGCAGCCGACCGCGGAGCAGCTCGCCGATATCGCCATCAGCACCGCGGACAACGCCCGCCTCTACATCGAGACCGAGCCGCTCGTCGCGATGCTCTCTATCTCGACCAAGGGCAGCGCCTCTAACCCCGATGTG
>CAZCER010000045.1:13608-14492 GCA_964497385.1 uncultured Armatimonadia bacterium
CGGCAACGAGCACATCCCCGACCGCCATTTCCGGTTCCGGCCAGGACGTGGACAAGGTCATCCAGGCCACCGAGATGGTGCGGGAGCGCCGTCCGGACATCGTCATCGACGGGGAACTCCAGGGCGACTCGGCCCTTGTGGCCTCCGTCGGGGAGCGCAAGTGCCCGGGCTCACCGGTTGCCGGGAAGGCCAATGTGCTCGTCTTCCCGGACCTCGACGCCGGCAACATCGCCTACAAGCTGACCCAACGGCTCGGCAAAGCGGAGGCCTACGGCCCGCTCGTCCAGGGCCTCGCGTACCCCGGCCTCGACCTCTCGCGCGGCGCCACCGAGAAGGACATCATGATGGTCGCCGCGTGCGCCGTCCTTCTCGCCGACGACCGTGAGAAGAAGGCCGCCGCCGGCGCGTAGGGCGCGACCGGCAGGTCGCCCGCGCATTCGCGACTGTCCCGGCGCGAACCGACAGCCCCACACCCGGGGGCGGGTGTGCTACACGAACCACAGGGCGCCCGAGCCGGGGCGGCGCGGGCGCCCGGGGGTTCGGGGCGACGGGCTGGAAGTGCCGTGGCACCAGGACGCCGAGTACTGGGAGCTGGAGCCGATGAACGTGGTGACGCTCTGGCTGGCCGTGGACGAGAGCACCCTGGAGAACGGGTGCATGCGCGTCATCCCGGACACGCATAACCTCGGGCCCGTGAACCACAAGGCCGCCGACGACAGCGAGAACCTGGTGCTCGACAAGGGCATCGACATGAGCCGGTTCGACCTGGGCAAGGCGGTGAACATCGAGCTTGCCCCCGGTGACTGCTCGTTCCACGCGCCGTACCTGCTGCACGGCAGCAACGCGAACCACTCGCCGCGCCGCCGCTGCGGATACACCATCCG
>CAZCER010000046.1:0-5081 GCA_964497385.1 uncultured Armatimonadia bacterium
TCGCGTTCGGCCTCGCCAGAGGCACCACCCCCTGGCGAGGCCCGAAGCCACCTAGCCACACCGGGCTCCGTTACCAGGAACGGAACTGTATCCAGCGTGCATCCATCTCGTCTTCGCCGCCGCCGTCAGCCACGGGCCAGTGCTCGGGACTGCTGTTGTCGTGCGAGATGGTGACGTAGCACCACCACGGCCCCCCGTCAGGGTAGTCTGGCGCGGTGTAGGTGAGAGTCCACTGGTTCGTGTCGGTTCCCGTCTCAGAGATAGACGCAGTCCCCTCGAGATCGGAGGGGTTTGTGCCGAAGCCACCATCCTCGTAGGCGAAGATGTCCTCCACCGAACACACCCATCCACGGTCGTTGCCATCCATGAGGTAGCACCCGTCCAGTCGCCAGAGGCTATCCATGTCACTGACGGTGACCATCAGGTTCCCGATGACCTCGTTGGGGGCGATGTCCTCCTGGACTCCAGGCCCCGTGCAGGACGGAGAATCGCCGGGGCGCCACTCGCCCTGAATGGGAGACTGAGCCGCGCATGCCCCTCCCAGCAGCGCGCCAAGAAGGCCTCCGATGGTCATCCCAAGCTGCCAACGCGTCTGCACTCTCACTGCCGTTGCCCCTCTCGGTGGTCCAGCTATCGCTTCGACGCCTAGAGGCGTCGTTGTACCCCTTGCATGTCGAGCCCGCACGCTGAGGACAGACACTCCAGCAAGCGCTTGCTCATTTCTTCCCAGAACATCCCCGCACCTTCTTTGGGGCAGAACAAGCAAGCGCTTGCGCACAAAGGTGGAGACCGGCCGTGCGGGATGGCAGTTGGCGAAGGGAGGCGGACGGCGGTAGCGCCGCAGCCGCGTGGAGCACCGGCCGTCTACGCCCCGAGCAGCTTCGAGACGATGTCGAGAGAGACGCTCCACCCACAGAGGCCGGCGAGGCCCATCACGACGCCGCCGACCATCGGCGCGGCCGCGACCGCGAGAAGCCAGCGCGGCTGGGTGAGGGCGGTGAGTGCGAGCATCGAGATGGCGATCGCGAGGAAGGCCTCTTCGAGGTCGAACTGGTCGTCGTGCGTGTTCAGCTCCTCGTAGCGAGCCTCGGCCTCCCTCGCCTTGGCCTCGATCTCGGCGAGTTCGGCGGTCTGCTCCTCCATCTTCGCCTCGATCTTGGCGGCCTTCTCCTCGATGAGGCGGGCTGTCTCGCCCTCGGCCGTGAGAGCCTGGATCTCGAACTGGTCGAGGGTGACCTCGCCGAACTGCAGCCGGATCTTCTTCGCCTGGTACCAGGCCCAGCTATCGACGACGAGAGACTGCTGCTTCTCCATCTCCTGGGCGATGTTCCCGGCCTTCACGCTGCAGATGCCCATGAAGGTCGCGAGCACCGCCACGAGGAGGGCCACCCAGTTGCTGATCTTGAGCTTAGGATCGTCGGGGGAGGCGGCTTCCTCGTCCTCCTCGGGGACATGCTCCATCGGGTCGACTTCCGCTGCGCGTTCTCCTTCGCCTGACCCGCCAGACCGCAGCCGGCGAAGTATACATCGAGACCCGGGGCGTGCAAGGGCGAGCTGAGCGACACAGCCGCAGCCGCTCACCCCGAGTAGGTCGGGCGGAAGCAGGCTTCGAAGCAGGCGGCCTCGGGCCCCGGACCGTATCGAGGGGCTGCCCAGCCAGTGGCGCACTCCCGCGCCGCTCGTCCCTCGATACGCGGCAGACAGCGCCGCTACTCGGGATGAGCGGGCCCGTGCTACCGGGCTGCGTAGACGCCTACCCCTCCGCGACCTCCAGCAGCCTCTTGAGGAACCCGGCGAGTTCGTCCGGCTCGACGATGGGTCGGGTAAGGCAGCAGTCGACTCCCGCGTTCCACGCCGCGCGGATGTGGCGCTCATCGGAGGCGCCGAGGAGGATGACGGGCATCCATCCGGGGCGCTCGTCGCGCTTGCCACCCGGCGCCGAGAGCAGCAGAAAGGCGTCGCACGGGCCGCTCAGGCGCTTCAGGAGCACGGCCGCGGCCGGAGGTTGCGCGAGCATCGCCTTGTGCGCGGCCCAGACGTCGGCGTAGTGCTCACAGTGGAGCGACTGCATGCGTGCGGCTTCCTCGATTGCCGCGCGCTCCTCGTCTCGCACGTCATCGCCGACCACGCACACCTCATCGGACAGGGAAGTCACGCTCCTTCCGGCGCACCCGCTCCCGTCAGTCCGACCATGGGGTCTCGTTGGGAGGGGCTGCGGGGGCCTCGGCCGCAGGCTCCGGCGACTCGCGCGATTCCTCGGGGCTCTCCGGCGGCGCGATGCCTGTCTCGGGCTCGCCGTCTTCGACCTCCGGACCCCCCGCGCTCTCCGAAAGCGGCGGACGCGGCGCGAACACCAGGTCGGGCTCGGGGGCGGTGCGCTTCGCGGTGACGCCGCCGTCATCCGTGCGGTCGGGCCCCACGGCATAGAGCGTGTAGCCGTCCGCCGTCAGGCGGTATGCCATGGGCGCGTCCGTCCAGGGGTCGAGCGCGATCTCGGGCATGTACTCGGGCGCGAGCGCGTCGAGGCTCTCCGGGTAGGCCCCGTGGTCGAGCTTGTAGGCCTCGAGGCACGCGACCGTCTCGACGCCCCACAGCACCGCGCGGCATTGCAGGTCTTTGTCGTAGGACTTGGTCACCACCGGCATGATGATCCTGCCGAGGATGTCGTTTCGGGCCGTGGCGTCCGCCTCGGTGCGGTCCGAGATCTCCCGATAGCGCGACTCCGAAGCCGGCTTGTCGGCCTCCTCCATCAGCGCCGCGTAACGGTCCTCCATCCACTCGCGCGAACGCTTGGCCGCCTCGCGCGTCAGGCCGTCAGCGAGAGGCAGGTCCGAGACCGGCGCGGGGGACAACGGGTCGTCGGGAGGGTAGCCGAGAGCGATCAGGCCGCGGACCCCGTCGCGCTCCACCGTCACGCACGAGGCCCTCATGCACTCCGCCTCGGCGTGGAGGGTCTCCGAGAAAGGGGGGAGGGCCTCTCGGGCCTCACGCGCGGCGCGGGCGTGCTCCAAGAGGGCGCGGCGCGAGGCGCCGCCGTCGAGAATCAAGTCGACGGCCATGTCCGCGCCGATCGCGACAACGGCGATGCCCACGAGGCGTTCGATGAGGCTTCCCCCGCGCGGGACGGCCGCTCCGAAGCGGAGCGTCTCCGCGCAGCGCTCGAGCGCTTCGTCGGGGCGCCCCTGACTCTCGAGGAGCGCGGCCTCGGTCGCGAGCATCCGCGCGAACTGCCGGTACCGCGCGGCCCAGGGGTAGAGGGCCTGAGGACTCAGCTCGGAATCGCTCATGTACTCCCGCTCGAGCCCCTCGCGCAGCTTGTCGAGAGCGGGGCGCTGGGCCGACAGGTACGCTTCAGCGGCGGCGCGGCTGGCCTTGGCCCCCTCGACATCGTCTCTGCGCCAAGCGCCGCGGAAGCTCTCGAGCGTCTGGTCGCCCTCTTCGGTCCTCGCCGCCTCGTAGAGCGCGACGGCTTCCTGATAGGCGTCGAACGCGTTGGGCTCGGGGACGTCGCGCGTGAACTCCGGAAGCGTCCGCCGCTGGTCGTCCACCCAACCCACCTCTTCCTTGGGCAGAAGCGCGGACCGCACGGCGAATGCGCCGATGGAGCCGGGCAGCCCGCAGCACACGACCAGCCCGCCAACCACGATTCCCACGACGAGCCACGAGCCTCCGCGTCGCCTGGGAGGGGCGGGTGGGATGATGGGTGTCTGAGTGTTGGGAGGTATGCCCACTCCAGGACCCCTTCCGTCTTGCGAGCTGCACGTCACCGTCTCCGGACGCTCTGTCCCCGAGCAGGTGGCGTCACCATAGGAGACCCACAGTCCATGCATGGCGTTACGCAGTGCTCCCTCAGCGAAGCCGTGCCGAGTGGGAGAGCCGTCCCCGCCAAGCACGAAGCGTGGGCGGCACTCCGTAGCTGCAGGGAGGGAATGGCCCCCCATCAGGAGCCTCTACCCCTCCACCCGCCCGTCCACCATCCGCACGATGGTGTCGGCCGCGCCGGCCACCTCCGGGTCGTGCGTGACGACGACAACCGTGGCGCCGATCGACTGACGCAAGTTGCCGAGCACCCGGACGATCTCCGCGCTCGTTGCCGAGTCCAGTTCCCCCGTCGGCTCATCCGCGAGCAGCAGGCGGGGCTTGTTCACCAGCGCCCGGGCGATGCCGACGCGTTGTTGCTCGCCGCCCGAGAGCTGATCGGGCCGGTGGTGCAGGCGGTCCGACAGCCCCAGATCGTCGAGCACATCCGCCGCCCGACGCAGTCGATCGCGTGCGCCGATCTTGGGGCGAACGTACTGGAGCGGCAGGGCGACGTTCTCGACGGCGGAGAGGTGGTCGACAAGGTTGAAGCGCTGGAAGACGAAGCCGAGGCGCGCAAGTCGGAACTGAGCCAGCTTCGCCTTGGGCTCCCGCGAGACGTCCCGGCCGAGGACCGAAACGCGTCCGTCCGAGGGGGTGTCGATGCAGCCGATGAGGTTCAGGAGCGTGGATTTGCCGCTGCCCGAGGGGCCCATCACCGCGACGAAACGTCCGGTGGGAACGACCAGGTCGCAGCCCCGCAAAGCCTCGACCTTCGCGCCGCCGCCCATGCGAAAGGCCCGGCGGACCCCGACCAGTTCGACCGCGGGGCTCGGGTCCGCCTCGGCGGACATCAGGACGACCTGCCGTTCGGGTAGACCGACTGCTTCCGAAGCGCGGCGTTCACGGCCTCGTCGAGGGTCTCCACCAGCACCAACTCGACGCGCTTGCGGCCCTCCTCGGGCAGGTCTTGAAGGTCGCCCTCGTTCTCCTTGGGCGCGATCACCGTCTTGATGCCGGCGCGCGCGGCCGCGAGGATCTTCTCCTTGACGCCCCCGATGCGGAGGATGCGGCCCTGAAGCGTGATCTCCCCGGTCATGGCCACATTGTGCTTCACCGGCCGTCCGGTCATCAGCGAGGTGATGGCCACGCCCATGGTGACCCCCGCCGAGGGCCCGTCCTTCGGGATGGCGCCCGAGGGCACATGGATGTGCAGCTCCAGATCGTCGAGCGCGTTCGCCGGCAGGCCAAAGTGGGGCAGGCGCGTACGCACGCAGGTGAGC
>CAZCER010000046.1:5091-8671 GCA_964497385.1 uncultured Armatimonadia bacterium
AGCCATAGGCCGACGCCCGGCGGCGGAGCAGCTTCCGAGCGACCCGGTGAGGGTGAGGCCTCGCTTGCCCGAATGAATGGCCGCGGCCTCAACGAACAGCACGTCGCCTCCGGTCGGGGTCCACGCGAGCCCCGCGACCACGCCGGGCACGCGATGGCGATGCACGGTCTCCTCGAAGAACTGCTGCGGACCGAGCATCTCGCCCACGAGTTCCGGTGTGACCGAGAGCGCCGTGCTGTCGCCCTCGACGATCTGTCGTGCGCGTTTGCGGCAGATCTGGGCGATGCGGCGGTCGAGGTTTCGGACGCCCGCCTCGCGCGTGTAGCCCGCGATCATGGCGCTCAGGCCGCTCTGCAGGAACCGCGTGGAGCCTCTCGGGAGCCCATGGGCCTCGAGCTGCTTGGGCACGAGGTGCCTGCGCGCTATCTGCAGCTTCTCCTCCTGCGTGTAGCCGGAGAGACGGAGGACCTCCATGCGGTCGTGGAGCGCCGGCGGGATGGTGTCGAGAACGTTGGCGGTGGTGATGAAGATGACCTTGGAGAGGTCCACATCCACGTCGAGGTAGTGGTCGCGGAAGGCTCTGTTCTGCGCGGGGTCCAGCACCTCGAGGAGCGCGGAGGCCGGGTCGCCGCGGAAGTCCATGCCTATCTTGTCGACCTCGTCGAGCATGAACACGGGATTGTCGCTCTCGGCCTGGCAGAGGCCCTGCACGATGCGGCCCGGGAGCGCCCCGATGTAGGTGCGCCGGTGGCCGCGGATCTCGGCCTCGTCCCGCATTCCGCCGAGGGACATGCGCGCGAACTTGCGGCCGAGAGCTTTCGCGATCGACATGCCGAGCGAGGTCTTCCCGACTCCGGGGGGGCCCACGAAGCAGAGGATGGGCCCGCGCTGATCGGGGTTCAGGCGGAGGACGGCCAGGTACTCGAGGATGCGCTCCTTGATCTCGTCGAGGTCGTAGTGGTCCTCGTCGAGCACCTCGCGGGCTTGCACGAGTTCGATGACGTCCTCCGTGGACTTGCCCCACGGGAATCGGAGAATCCAGTCGAGGTAGGTGCGCGCCACCGAGTACTCCGCCGAGGCGGGCGACATCTGCCGGAGGCGCCGGTGCTCGCGCTCGGCCTGCTTGCGGGCTTCGGGCGAGAGAGCCGTTTCCTCGATCGACGCGGCGAGATCGTCGAGTTCCTGGTCCTGGTCGCTCTCTTCGCCGAGTTCCTTGCGTATGGCGTCGAGCTGCTGTCGGAGGTAGTACTGCCTCTGCGCCTTCTCCATCTCGCCGCGCGCTTCGCCCCGGATCTTCTCGCGGAGTTCAAGGACCTCGAGTTCGCCGCCGATGAGGGTGGAGACGCGCTGCAGCCGCTCCTTCACGTCGACGGTTTCGAGCATCGCCTGGCGGGCCGAGACGGTGAGGTCGATGTTCGCGACGATGACGTCGCAGAGTCGCCCGGCCGAGTCGATGTTCAGGGCCGTGATGTAGGCCTCTTCCGGGAGTTCGGTGAGTTCGACGACGCGCTGGAACTGGCTGCGGATGTGGCGCATCAGGGCCGAGAACTCGGCGTCGTCGTCGGGGTCGGGACCGTCTTCGGGCAGGGCGTCCACGTCGGCAAGGAGATACGGGTCCGACTGCACCCAGGTGCGGACCCGAGCGCGGGAGCTGCCCTGGACAAGCACGCGCTGGCTTCCGTCCGGCACGGAGACCTTGCGCATCACGGTGCAGAGAGTGCCGAAGTGGTAGACCTGGTCCTGATCGGGCGACTCGTCGTCCCCGGCTCCGGGAAGGCGCGCCAGCGCCAGGATGACGCGGCTCTTGACCAGGGCTTCGTCGACGGCCGCCTTGTCTCGCTCCCGATCCACCACGAGCGGGGCCATCATGCCGGGGAAGAGCACGAGATCGTCGGTCACCAGCACGGGCACGTGGCGCGGCTCGGCGGGGGTGACGTCCACCCCGCCCGGTGTCACCAGTTTCGGGACGACAACGCGTCGCTGGTCCGCCACTCCGCCTCAACCTCGCGCACGTAACGATGCCGCCGCACAAGCGCGGCTGCTTACTATGTCTCCCTATTCGGCCGAAACCGTTACTCGACCTTGATGCTGCGAAGGTCGCGTTTGGGAGGGGCGTCCGACTTTGTGAGGATGACCCGGAGGACTCCGGCGTCGAGTTGGGCGGCCAAGCAGGACGGATCGACCGCGACGGGCAGGGTGACCTCGCGCTCGAAAGCGCCGTGATCGATCTCGCGGTGGTGGATGCAGCGAAGCCCCGGACCCAGATCGCCGACGAGAGCCGTCCGTTCGCCGGAGATGCGCAGGGTCTGCCCGCGTAGTTCGATCTCCACGTCTTCGGCGGCCACGCCGCCGATCTCGGCGATGACGATGAACTCGCGGGTGGTCTCGTAGACGTCGATCGGGGGAAGCCAGACGGCCGGCCCGAAGACAGGCGTGCCGCTGGACGACAGATCCGCGCGTCGTTGGATGGAGAGCGTCGTCAGGAACGCGTGCTTCTTGGACTCAGCCACAGCGTGCTCCTACGTCGGCCGGGGGAGGCTCGATCTCAACGTGGATTATACCATAGCGCGCCGGAGTGGAAGCGTAGTCCGCAAAGCTCCCCGAGCGCGCTTCACGGTGGGCGGGAGCGCGCGTCTCTCGGCTGCGGGAGGGACCGTCGAAGCCGCGCCGAAAGCGGTGCACAACCGGCGCCTGGCGAGCCACGGCGCGAAAGGGGAGTCCGCGGTGAGAAGGATGTGTGGTGGCGCGCTCCTTTTGGCCCTCTCGGGGCTCGTTCTGTCCGTCACGCTCTATGGTTGTCCTTGCTTCAGCCCCGCCAAGAAGACCGCCTCGGGCGGCCAGACCGGCGAGGGCCGCATCGAGACCTCCCTCGCGGGCGAGGTGACGCGCGAGGTGGCCGCTCTGTGGTTCTCGGGAGGGCTCGGCGCCGCGAAGGGCGGGCACTCCGACGTGACCATCGAGGTGGAGGATTCCGCCTCGGAGACGGCCAGCGTGTCGTTTCGCGAGACCGAGGCAGGCGGCAGCGGCGACACGTGGCGCGCGGCGGGATGGATGGCCGCGTGCGTGGCGTCGCTCGAGACCGGCCGGCCGCTCAACACGTACCAGGTGACCTACGCCTGCGAGGGCTCGATCGACGGCCCCTCGGCCGGCTGCCTCTTCACCGTGGCGGTGCTCAGCGCGCTGACCGGCGCGGAGATCAGCGACGAGGTGACGATGACCGGCACCATCAACCCGGACGGCACGGTCGGGCCCGTCGGCGGCATCCCCCACAAGCTGGAGGGCGCGAAAGAGGCGGGCCGCACCAAGGTGCTCGTTCCGCTCGGGCAGCGCCACGACTTCGACCTGAGCGGTCAGGAGCCGCGCCAAGTCGACCTCCTCGCTCTGGGCGAGGACATGGGGCTCGAGGTCGTCGAGGTGGCGACGGTCGCGGACGCCTACCGGGAGTTCACGGGCAAGACGCTCGCCGTCGCCGAAGCGGCCGACAGCGCTCCCGCCCCGCCCGGGGACTCCTACGACCGCGTCGCCGAGGCCGCGGAGAGATGGATGGGCCGCGCCGGTGACTACCAGACGGAGTTGGAGG
>CAZCER010000046.1:8681-14438 GCA_964497385.1 uncultured Armatimonadia bacterium
GACCCGGAAGCGGTCGGTCACATCGCGGGAGACACGCCGGACATCAGTGTGGCGCTCGTCAGAGCCGCCGGCGTACCGGGGCTGCTTCAGCTCAACAGCCGCGCGACGGAAGGCACAGGTGGGCGTGACTTCGTCGAGGTCGTGGGTGAGGATGGCGCGCTGCGCGCCGAGCTGTCCCGCGGCAACCGCGACCGACTCCTCTGGCAGCGCAGTGACGGCACGCACGAACTCCTGCCACTGCCGGCCGACGGCGAGACCTTCGATCTGGGTCAGATCCAAGCGTCTTACGACCAGGCGGGGCGGTACCTCGACGACGGGCTCGCGGCCGCCGCGTACGACTCGGCGTTCCAGTCCGCGCTCCAGATGGCCATGCTTTGCAGCGCGGGACGCATCCTGCAGGAGTGGGCGGAGGCGGGGCAGGGCCTCGACTCGTTGATCTCCATCGCGGAAGCCGAATCCACGCGTCAGTCGTCGATCGACGAGTTCTTCGACGAACTCAGCGGCTATGAGCCGGAGACCGTGAGCGACGCCATCGCCCTCGCCGACGCCTATGGGATGGCGATGCAGGCGGTGGGCCTCCAGACCTACGCCGCCGACTTCGTCAGCATGCTGAACGCGGTCGAGACCGAGGAAGAGGCGGGCGTGCTGCTCACGGGCGCGGCGATGGTGTACAGCCTGATCGACGTGGTGCTGGAGTTCGCTCGCGACCGCGTCGAGATCGGCTACGGCCTCGGCGGACCGGAGATCGCCGACCCGGGCGCCCTCGACGATTGGGCCGAGACGACCCGCAGAGCCGCCGAAGCCAACCTCGTTTACTTCGATGCATCCGTTCTCGCCGAGGTCGCCGCGCAGGCCGGCATGCACGTGGACGCTCTCAAGCAGCAGTTCATCATGAATGAAGAGGACTACCGGCAGGCCGTCTGCGCCTTGAGCGCCCTGGAGGACCTCACCGACCATGTGGGCGCGGACACGGTGCAGGCCTCGCTGGCCACTCTGGGCGCCTCGTCCCTGGCGTTCGCGCTCACCAGCGGCCTCGTCGCGGAGTACTACTCCCTGGACACCGAGTACAACGCCGAGACCGGCGCGACGACCCTCGGGAAGACCAAACCCCTCATCACGATGCTCGACGAGGCGGACAAGCATGCGAGGGCGGCCCTCAACGAGGCCGACGACGCCGGCGTGGACATCACCTTGCCCTACTCCTATTACGAGGCGGGGCGGCTCTATCGGGAGAGCAGTGGGGACGTCGAAACCAAGCTGGAGGCCCTGTACCTGTACTGGACCTCCTCGACCTACGCCCGTGTGATGTCGCTCCTCACGAGTGAGTAGAACTCCGACGAACGCAGCGACGTACGGGACGCCCGCCGGCGTTCCGTACGTCCTGGTCGATCACTCGGCGGGCGCAAGCGCTTCGCGGAGAGTGGTGGAGTCCGCGCCGGCCATCTCCGCGTAGAACGGCAGATCGCCGGACGGAGGGGCCTCCAACTCGTTCGCGCAGAGATCGTAGAACCGCGCGGGCGGATCCAGGTCCGCCAGCAGGTCCTTGGGCGCGGAGCCCCCGTACCTCGGGCAGAGAACGGCCACGGCGCTCCCGCTCGTCTCGAACAGGTGCGCCGTTCCCCATTCCGCCTCGACCGCGCCGGAGGCGACCGGCGCCGGCCCCAGGCGGCGCGTGAGGCCCGCCAGGACGGGCAGCGCGATGCGGGGCTCGCCCGAGGGCGTGAAGAGCCAGTCCGCCCCGTAGCGCCGTCCGTAGCGCGCTCGGGACGCCGTCGTGAAGAAGACGCGCTGCGCGCCGTGGGTCATGAGCAGGGCCGCCGCGCGGACCGTGCGGTCGGCCGCCTGGATCTCCGTCCCCGCCCAGTGTCGGCTGAACCGGTCGTCCATGGGGGAGATCTCATCATCGCCGGAAATGCCCAGTTCGGTGGCCCAGTAGCCCTCTTCGCCGGCGAACCGCTCCATGGCGCCGACCCAGGGCAACAGACCTTCGGCGGGCATCGCCCCGGGGTAGGCGTGGAAGCACCAGGCGTCGATCGTCTCGTCAAGCCCCGCCGTCCGAAGACGCGGCAACAGCGAGGGGTCCCACGGGTACGCGTACGCGCCGCCGATCACCGGGCCGTCCCAACCGCCCTCGGCCATCGTCTCGCGGACGCTGGAGCACAAAGTGACGTAGTCCTCGGGGCCATAGGTGGACGGAGGCAGAGCCCACCCCCCCACGAGCGGCTCCTGCAGCACCTCAAGCGCGTGGAACCGATCGCCGAGAAGCCGGGCGTAGCGGCCTAGGTAGTCGGTCAACAGCGCGGGATCGTCGGGCGTATAGGCGCGCGCGCCGACGAAACCGAACACGCGGTCACGCTCCCACTGCTCCTTGGCGGTTGACGAGGCCCAGGCGGCCGAAGGGTAGGGCAGGCACTCGAGCACTTTCAGACCCAGCCGGCGATAGCGGTCCAGAAACGCGAAGCTGGTCAGGAGGTCGAGTTCGTCCTCCTGTCGGGGTTGGGCGACGTCCCAGGCGATCGACCAGTCGCGCACCCAGCGGATCCCCGCGCGTCGGGCGAGTTCGAAGGGTTGGTCGGACTCCCAACCCCAGCTCACCCCGAACGGCGAGTCGTCATAGGGATAGGCGGGATAGCGCGCCAGACGAATGTCACGCCGGAAACGCACGCCTTGGGAGTCGCACGCCACCGACACGAGGAAGTAGCCGTTGCCGGCGACGTCCAGCGGCAGGGCGACGGAACCGCGGCTCCCCTGCCCCCCGAGAGAGACCGTCTCCCGCCCCTCGTAAACGGTCTGGCCGCGGAGATCGGTGACGCGAACGCGCACGGGCATCTGACTGGGCTCTCCGTGCGAGACGTAGGCGACGTCCACGGAGAGCGCTCTCTCCGGTTCGAAGACGTTGCCGGGGCGCCCCGTTGAGACCGCCAGTTCGAACGGGGGCGTGGAGTCGCCCGGCGCCGTTCCTTGCTCCGCGACGCGGACGCTGTCCACCCAGATGCGTTGGCCGGTGTTGTCGAGGCGGTTCAGAGGCTCGATGGCCAGGTACCCGCAAGCGCCCTCGGCCGTGAAGTTCACATGGTAGCGCCGCCAGTGCCGCCCCACGGTCACGCGGGCGCGCGCCTGGCTGCCTCCGGCTTGAGTCATGGAGATCTCGACCTGAGCGTCCTCCGGCTCCGCGCGCAGATAGACGGTCGCCGCGTAGCGCCGCCCCGGCGCGAGCGGGAACGGGCGATCGGTCACCACGCCGATCCTCTCGACGGTGCGGACGGAGGGGAGCGGCCGCACCACGTAACGGATGGGGCGCGCGCCCGGGCTGGTGTCCAAGAGCAGGCACCAGTCGCCGTTGGCGGCGGGTCCGCGGTCGGCGCGCGCCGCGGGTATGGTTGTGTCGAGCGGGGCCCAGCCGAAGGATCCCAGTTCGAACCCGCTGTTCAGGATGCGCGGCTGTCCCCCGACCTCGAGTTCCGCGCGCAGGGGCTCTTCTTTGCGGACCCAAACCTCGATCCTATGGACGATCAGTCGCGCCGGGCCTACGGTGCGCACGCGGAGGAGCGGCGGGCGCTCGAGGCCCTGGCAGGGAAACGGCACCTCCACCGCGCGTGCGTAGGGCTCGAACCAGACCGGCCAACCGCGCGGAGGCTGGGTCGCCGGATCGAGCACCAACTCCATCCAACCGGCGGCGGCTCCCCCGACGGACTGCGCGTCAAGCCGCACCACGAGGTCGCCCTCCGGGTCGAAGGGCAGTTTCGTGGAGCACTGGAAGCCCGACTCCGGAGCGCCGATCGCGCAGTCGAGGCCGCCGCCCTCGGCAAGCGACAGGATGCAGTCCCCCACAGGCGCGACGCGCTCCAGATCCGCCTCCTGGCGGAACTCCCAGCTCTGGTGCGCCTCGGCGACGCCGTCGGGCCCGAGCAGGCTCAAACAAGCTACCGCCAGAGCGATCATGTGCTCACCAACCAGCGTTCAGCGGAGAGTCAGAGGGCGCCGTTGCGCGCGGCCTCCCTCAAGGGTCCGCTTCTTGGACACGCGTGAACTAACTATGTGTGGGGTTTCTGAGTTCGTTCTTCGCGGCCCCGACGCCGAGGAGGGCGGCCGCCTCCGCAAAGCGCGTCTCGGCCAGTTCGAAGACCTCTCGCGCGAACCTCCGCAGCGCCGCCAGCACGACCGACGCCGCCGCGCCGGCGTAGGCCAACTCAGGGTAGCGATCACGGAGCCGGTCGTCCGGGAGCATCCGGTAGTCCCGGACGAGAGAGAGCACGGCGACCAGGTTCCTGCGCCCTTCGCTCCCGTCGGGCGTCCGCGCCGAGAGGACGTCGCGCTGGAGCGCCTCGGGCGCGAGCCCCGCGCTCTCGAAGGCGAAGCGGCGCAGAATGCACGGAACGCAGCCTCCGCACGGCAGCGCGCCCCGCCCGATGCTCCAGCAGGAGGTCGTGCGACGGACGGCGCGCTCCCCGAGCGACGGCAGGAGGATGTCGCGGACGATCTCGGCCTTGGTCTGGCCAATCAGCGGGTTGTGCACCGCGATCGGCGTCCGGAGAAGAGCGCTGAGCACCTCGGCGGCGCCCTGGAGCCACTGCGGGTTCGTCGTGCGCGTCGTGAAGCTGCCGAGGCGCGCGCGCGTGAAAGGCGCCTGGGCCGCCAGGATCCCGTTCTCGGGAACGTGGATCTCCGTCAGGCCCAGCCCGGCGCACACCACCGCGGCCGCGGCGAGCGGGAATAGGCTCCGTGAGCGCTGGCTCGGCTCACGGTTCCGGCCCTCCGGAAAGGGGTAGCCCGCGCCGGTCCGGTTCACACCGTGAAGACTCACGGACACGGCGGGACTCGGGCCGAAGCGGTCGCGAAGGGCCTCGAGCGCGAACGCCTGGCTCGCGCCGGTGACGGCGTTGCCGGTGGCTCGAAGCACGAACACCGGCTTGCGCCCGGCCGTAAGGAGCGTCGCGGCTCCGGCGAGGGAGTCGAGCCCCCCGGAGAGCAGGCATACGCAGTCGGCGTCCGGTGCGGGCGGCGGGGCGGGTGCGGGCTCGTCGTCCGGCTCGGACAGCGCGCGGGCCTCCGTCGCGATGCGGACGGCGTCGCCCGTGGCGAACCCGAGAAGCGATTGAAGGCGCGGGAGCACGGGGTCGAGAGCCGAAGGAGCGCGCGCCGCGAAGTGGCACACGATGTCTCGGGAACACTGCTCATTCAGGCCCCGCCGGAGCGCCGTGTCGCCCACGACGATCGCGGCGCTGAGTTCCAGAGCGTCCCGCCACACGGGCTCAAGAGGGCAGGGGAGTAGACGCTCCAAGCCTGAGACGTCGAGGCGCGCGTTGCCGCTTGCGGGCCGCGTGTCCACCACGACGGCCTCACCGCCCGAGCCGAGCAGCTCCCGCACGCTCTCCGGAGCCATGCCCGCCGCCGCGATGATCCGACTAGGCATCGCGATTCGCCCGCTCCCGCAGGCTGCGCAGACCCTCGCCGACCATCTCAGCGACGAGTTCGGCCGTGGCGGCGTCGGCCGCCGGGGCGTCAACGTCGAGGATCGCGCGTCGCACCTCCGAGACGACCGCGTCGGCGATCTCGTCGGCCGTGGGGACGTCGGGAACGGCGTCGGTTCCGACGAGGCCCTCCATGTCGCGCGCGACGTAGTACTCCGCCAGAGCCGCCCCGAGTTCGGCGGCGTGCGCTCGGGCGCGCTCGCCGGGGTCGTCGGGAAGGTCCTTGCCGGCCAGGCGCAGGGCCGCGGCGTGCGCGATCTCGCGCTGCAGCGAGTTCTCGGCGTCG
>CAZCER010000047.1:0-14435 GCA_964497385.1 uncultured Armatimonadia bacterium
CCGGATCGAGTGCTATGACATCTCGACGCTTCAGGGCAAGGACTCGGTCGGCTCGATGGTGGTCTTCGTCGACGGTCAGCCGGCTCGCTCGGAGTACCGCTCCTTCATCATCCGCGAGACCGACGGCCATCCGGACGACTTCGCGATGATGCGCGAGGTCCTCACCCGGCGGTTCGGCGCCCACCGCGCGGAGAACGAGGCGTTCCGCGCCCTCCCGAACCTTGTGGTCGTCGACGGCGGCAAGGGCCAGCTCGGCGTCGCGGTTGAGGTTCTCGAGGCCTTCGGGCTCGACATCCCCGTGGTGGGGCTCGCGAAGCGTCTCGAGGAGATCCTCATGCCCGGTCGGCCTCAGCCGCTGCTGCTGAGCCGGACCGACGAGGGGCTGAAGCTGCTGATGCATCTCCGCGACGAGGCGCACCGTTTCGCGATCACGCATCACCGCAAGCGTCGCTCGAAGTCCACCACGCGCTCGATCCTCGATGACATCCCCGGCATTGGCGCGAAGCGCAAGGCGGCCCTGCTGGAGCGTTTTCCCTCCGTCCGAGCGCTGCTCGATGCAACCGTGGACGAGGTTGCGGGTGTCCCTGGCATCACAACGCGTCTCGCGGAGCGCATTCACCAGAGCCTCCGAGCGCCGGGAATGGGCAGGTCGCGCCGGTCCGAGAGGGCCCCGCGGCCCGACCGACCGGGCGGCGTGGAGGATCTCAGGACGGAGCCGGTCGAGACGCCGGAGACCGATGAGGAGGGGATGCTGGATGAGACGGCCGAGACCGACGGAGTGCACGGCGATACGGACTGACTGCGGGTGGTCGGCGGTGAGTGCGACGGAGCGGGGCGTCGTCTGCGGGACATGGGGCCGCAGCACACGAGAGGCCGCGGTCGAGGAGGTCATGGGGCAGGGGCTGCCGGAGGGCGAGTTCTCGCGCCGAGCGGCCGAAGCGGTCGCCGCCTGGGCTGAGGGCGGCGAGGACCTGCTCGCGACGTTCGCGCTGGACCTCAGCACCGCCACGGAGTTCCGGGCCGCCGTCGCGCGCGAGACGCAGGCGATTCCGCGGGGCCAAGTGCGGACCTACGGCGAGGTCGCGGCCGCGGTCGGGAAGCCCGGCGCCGCGCGTGGGGTGGGGCAGGTGATGGCGACGAACCACCTCGCGCCGTTCGTCCCGTGCCACCGCGTCGTGGGCTCCGAGGGCCTCCACGGTTTCGGCCCCGGCCTCGACGTCAAGGAGCGCCTCCTCGCGATGGAAGGCGCCGACTGGCGGGCGTACCTGAAGGGGCGGTAGGTTCGCGAGAGTGACGTCTGGCGCGTAGGGGCGCCGGCTTGCCGCGCCCTGGGTGAGGGGTGCGTGGTCTTGCGGAGCGGCCGAATGGAAGGGGCCCGCGACGGAGGAGCGGGAAGGACTCCATCCGGCTGAGTACCCTGGCAATCGCACCAGGCATCTCCTCTCCCGGCGGGTCCTTTGACTGCTCGGTCAGAACCACGGCCTCGCGTTCAGGCTGAGCGGGGAGAGGGCGTTCGACGAACATACGGGGGCGGGCACGGAGACCCGGCGGGCGGGCACGCGGCCACGCGTCGGGCGGGCACGGAGACCCGCCCCTACAGCGCGAGGTCGGCCTTCCACTTCGCGCAGATCGCGCGGGCCTTCTCGGCGGCGCGGCCGGTGTAGCGGGTCGGGTCCTCGATCACCGCGCGCTGCTCGGCGGTCATCTTCGCCATCCACTCCGCTAGGTCTGGGTGGGCGAGCGCGACCTTCCCAACGGGCTCGCCCGTCTTCTGCGCCTCGAGCGTGAGCTTCCGCACAACCTCGTGCCCATCCGGATGCCCGAGACCCGCGAGCACAATGTAGAGCGGCTCGGCGGCGACCATGCCCGCGGACATCGCGAAGTTCCGCTCCATCGAGGCCTTGTCCACCACGAGCCGGCCCATGATCCGGCGCAGGCGCTCCGCGCAGCAGACCACGGCGACGAGGAGTTCCGGGAGGAAGCGGTTCGTCGCCGAGTTGGTAAGGTCGCGCTGGTGCTCGGAGAGCTGGTCGAGATACATCGTCGTCATGCGCGGAGCGAAGGCCTTGAAGAAGGCCTTCACGTTCTCGAAGTTCCATGGGTTCCGCTTGTGCGGCATGGTCGAGGATCCGACCTGGTCCTTCTCGAACGCCTCGCCCACCTCGGAGATCTCGGTGCGCTGCAGGTGGCGCATGTCGTCCGCGAGGTTCGCCATCACGCCGAGCGTCGAGGTGAGCGCGTGGATGAGGTCGCAGAGGGGCTCGGCCTCGACGATCTGGGTGGAGTGCCCGCCCGGCTCGAGCCCGAGTTCGGCGAGCACCTCCCGCTCGAAGGCTAGGGGGTCTTCGATGAAGAGCGCGGACGCGTTGTAGGCTCCGACGGCGCCGCTGATCTTGCCGACCAGCTTCCCCGACTCCTCACGGACCTTCAGGATGCGCCCGCCGAGGCGGCTCACGTGCTCGGCCATCGCGAACCCGAAGGTGATAGGCACGGCGTGCTGGCCGTGCGTGCGGCCGGTCTGGAGCGTCTCCGCCTCGCGTTCCGCGATCGCGACGAGTTCCCGCTCGAGCGCGAGGAGGGACGGGATGACCGCCTCCTGGCACGCGTCCCGGAAACGGACGGCGATGGCGGTGTCGATGACATCGAAGCTCGTGAGCGTCCAGTGGACGTACTGGCGCGACTCCTCGCTCACCATCACACGGACGCAATTCACGAGCGCGCGGATGTTGTGATGGATGCGCCGTTCTTCCTCGGCGACGGCCTCCGGGTCAACTTCCTCGCAGGCCTTCGCGATCTCGTCGGCGGCCGACCGCGGACACAGGCCCTTCCGAGCGAGCACCCGCACGAGGGCCGCCTCGACGCGCGCCTCGCTTCGCACGCGCGCCTTCTCCGAGACGTATGGAGAGAGCAGCGCGAAGATGCGCTCATCGCCGCCGTAGTAGCGGAAGTCGAGCGGGGAGACGCAATCGTAAAGAGAGAACTCGGACATCGTGTGCTCCTGCTCCGGGCGCATCAGGTGACAAGCCGGATGGATCCCTTCCCGCTTCGCGGGCTGGCGCGGCGGCAAAAGGCGCCGACGGCCCAGGGCGGGCGGGCCCCTTCCATTCGTCCGCTCCGTACCGCGTTACGCGCCGAGCGTGTTCACGTAGCTGACCGCGGCGACGGCGGCGGTGGCGCCGTCGCCCACGGCCGAGGCGATCTGGCGGACGCTCTCGACGCGCATGTCGCCGATCGCGAAGAGGCCGGGGACGCTCGTGCGCATCATGCGGTCGACGATGACGTAGCCGTAGTCGTCCATCTCCGCGACGTCCTGGAGACACTGGCTGTTCGGTAGGTTCCCGACGTAGATGAAGACGCCGTTCGCCGCCAGGAAGCCGCGCGCTTCGGTCTTCTTGTTGAACGTGCTCACTCCGGTGACGCGGCCGTTCTCGCCGACGATCTCCTCGACGATCGTGTCCCAGACGAACTCGATGTTCGCGAAGGTGAACGCCTGGTCCTGAAGGACTTTCTGGGCGCGGAGTTGGTCGCGTCGGTGGATGACTTTGACGGAGTTGGTGATCTTCGCGAGGTAGATGGCCTCTTCGACCGCGGCGTCTCCGCCGCCGACCACGAGGACGTCTTTGCCGCGGTAGAAGAAGCCGTCACAGGTGGCGCAGTAGCTGACGCCGCCCATGCGGTGCTCCAGTTCGCCGGGGACGCCGAGGTATCGGGGGGTGCTTCCCGTGCCGACGATCACGCACTTCGCGCGGTGAGGCTCCTCACCATCGATGTGACAGGAGAAGAAGCCGTCCTCGTCGCGCGTGATCCTTTCGATCGAGGCGAAGGTGGGCTCGACCCCCACTTTCGCGACATGGGCGGCCATGCGCTGGGCCATCTCCGGACCCTCAACGTAATCCAGTCCCAGGTAGTTCTCGACAGCCTCCGTGTTGTTGGTCTGCCCGCCCGGGCTGCCCTTGTCGAGCAGCGATACGGAAAGGCCCGCGCGAACGCAGTAGAGGGCCGCGCAGAGGCCTCCGGGGCCCGCGCCCACGATGGCGACGTCAGTGAGTTCGGACACTCGCGCTCACTCCCAATCTCGAGTTCGCGGATGGTACCGTACGGGCGCCACGCGTCCCGCGCGGATCTCCACGGCGATTTCGGCGGCGGAGCGCACCTCGCGCTCGAACCGCGTCGCGTACATTCCGACATCGGTGCGCCGGTGCGCGTCGCTTCCCGCGACCCCCGGGAGGCCGAGCCTCTCCGCGAGCGCGAGCGCCTGCGAGGCCGCGAACGCGTCCACGTTGCCGCTGTCCACTTCGATCGCGTGCACGCCGAGCATCTCGGCCACGCGCTCGGCCCCATCATGATAGCGATAGGGGTGGGCCTGCACCAAGGCTCGGTTCGGGGCGCTCGCGTAGTCCCGGAGGCCGGCCAGATCGTAGATGGGCCCCGAGGGCGGATCGTCGGCGAACACCAGGACGTGGGCCATCAGGTTGTGGGGCGCGAAGACGGTGAGTTCGACCGCGGGGATGACGCGGAGCCCGTTCATGGAGCCGTCGGCGTGGCGCGCGAGCGCCTCGCCCTGCCAGGCGTAGTCGTGCTCGGTGATGGCGACGGCCCCGAGCCCCACCTGGCGCGCGGCCGACAGCATGGCGGAAGGCGCGTCGACGGCGCAGCCGGAGTGGGCGTTTGTGTGGCAGTGCAGATCAACGATCACAGGTGTCCGTCTTTCTCGGCGTCCCAACCACAAGACGCCTTCCACTGTAATACGGTGGAGGGACGGGGTCAAACGGGGCGCGCACGTTCACATTGCCTTGACAGGGCATCGGCCACTCGCTAGACTTCGCTCCGCTGGAGGGTAGACCGCACATGCCGAATGTTGAGCGATTGAAGTCCTTCCCGACAGAGCGTTACCTTGCGTTCGAGAAGCAGGTTCTCGACGGCATTGCGCGCGAGCAGGAAGCGCGTCGCAAGGCCATCGAGGAAGCTCGGGCGAAGAAGCGCAAGTCGAAGAAGAAGAAAAAGAAGAAGAAGAAGTAGTCGCACCGATGCTCGTGGCGGGGTAGCTCAGTTGGTCAGAGCATACGGTTCATACCCGTACGGTCGCGAGTTCGAATCTCGCCCCCGCTACCAGCTTCATCGACCAAAGCTCCGGGCCCGACAGTGGACCCGGGGCTTTTGCCGTATGTGCAGGGAGGCCCACCGGTGGACTTCGCCCTTCTCGGCGCCCCCAATTCCGGCAAGTCGACCGTCTTCTGCGCCCTCACCGGTGAGCCCGGACACGACTCGCCGGCGCCTTTCTTCACCGAGTGCACGGCGACGGCCCCGTTCGTTCTCGGCGACGACGACGCGCGCGCGATCGACACGCCGGGCATCGCCCATAACTCGCACGCCGGCGAGTGGATGAACCTCGGATGGATCGAGGAGGTCCGCGAGGCGGACGTCCTCGTGCCGGTGCTGAAGTCCTTCCAGACGGGGGCCGGCCCGCTCGAACAGCCGGGCTGCACGGGGGACGTGCTCCACGACCTCGAGATGCTCGAGCGCGAACTCCGCATCGCCGACCTTCGCTTGCTCGACCGGCTTCTTCGTGAGTCCGGCCCGGACGACCCCGACCGCGAGCTGACCGAGACCATCGCCTCGGCGATCGCCGGCGGGCAGGCCGCCTCGACGATGGGTCTTGGGCTCCGCGAACTCACCGATCTTCTCGGCGTGACGCTTCTCTCGGCTCTGCCCGTCGTCTACCTGCTCAACATCGATGAGATGGGCGAGCATGACCCGACGCTCGAGTCGGTGACCCACCTCCTCGCGGAGCGCCTGGAGTTCCGCGGCGCCGCCATGGTGACCGCGTGCGCCCGCCTCCACGCGGACGCGGCGCTGCTCGGCCCGGACGAGGCGGAGGGGTTCCTGGAGGAGTTGGGCATTGACAGGAGCCTCGCAGCCGAGCTAACCTACGTAGCTGCTCACCTGGGCGAAGCCCCGTAACGCGTGTGGACGCGGCTTCACGCACGGTGAGCGACAACTGAATAGCGCCGAAGCATGGCGGGAGTTTGCGGGCCCGAGACAGCCCAAGCAACTCTCCCTTCTCCTCCGAGCATGGACTCGGGGGCGCTAGACCGAGGAAGGGAGGTCGGGTGATCGTGACTGACCCGGCACTTTCGTACTGGCACGAGTGTCTGTTCATTCTGCGGACGAACCTCACCGCCGAAGAGACCGAAGCCGCCGTTGAGCAGTTCAAGACGATCGTCGTCGAGCGCGGCGGCGGAGTGGCCAAGGTGGAGGAGATGGGGCGCAGGCGCCTCGCCTACGAGATCCACGGCGAGCGCGAAGGGCTCTACATTGATTTGGTGTTCTGGGGTGGCGCTCCGGTTATCGAGGAGCTGACGCGCGTGATGCGAATCGACGCGCGCGTCATCCGCCACATCGTCATCCGCGAGACCAAGCGGCAGCATCGTCGCCGTCTCACGGACGCGGCGAAGCAGGCCGAAGAGGCCGCTGTCGCCGAGGCGGTTGCCGCTGCGGGCGGCGTTCCGGAGCCCGTAGAGGACGAGTCGACGCCGGCGTTCGAGACGGAAGAGAGTCCCGTCGAGACCGAGGCGGCCGAGGCCCCTGCGGTCGAGGAAGCCGAAGAAGCCCCCGAGGCCGCAGAGGCTCCCGCGGTCGAGGAAGCCGAAGAGGCCCCAGAGGCGGATGAAGCCGCTGAGGTCGAGCCGGAGGACATGGGCGCGGAGACCGAGAAGCCTGCCGAACCGGAAGATCCGGCCAACGACAACGGCTAGGGAGGCGCTCGGATGTTCAATCTCGTAGTCTTGGTGGGACGACTGGGGCGAGACCCTGAACTCAGCGTGACCTCGGGCGGGATCCCGCTCTGCAAGTTCAGCATCGCGGTGGACCGCGGGTACAAGAAGGCTGACGGCGAGCGGGAGACGGACTGGATCGACATTGTGACATGGCGGCAGCGCGCGGAGTTCGCCGCGAACTACCTCAAGAAGGGCTCCCTGGTGCTTGTGCGGGGCCAGCTCCAGGTGCGGAAGTGGGAGTCGCCCGAAGGGCAGCCCCGGCGCACCTATGAGGTGCAGGCCGACCAAGTGGAGATCATGTCCTCGGCGCGCGGGCCGGGCGGACAGGGCGCGATGCCCACGGACGCCGACGCCCCGCCTCCGGAAGACTGGGAGTCGAGCCCTTCGCCGACGCCCGCGGCTCCGCGCGGAGAGGCCCGTAAGAAGATCGACGAGGAATTCCCGGACGCGAGAGCTTCCGACGACGCCTTCGATCCCTTCGGGGACGAGTAGAGCAACCGGTGGTGAGTGATGAGACAGCGCAGGGATCAGGATAGGGATCGTGACAAGGGTCGTGACCGGCTCCGGAGGCGGCGCGGTCGCCGCAAGGTGTGCCGGTTCTGCCAGGATCGCGCGGCCTACATCGACTTCAAGAACATCGGACGGCTCCGGCAGTTCACCAACGACCGCGGCGCCGTGATGCCCCGTCGTCAGACGGGCACCTGCGCCCGGCACCAGCGTGAACTCACGAGCGCCATCAAGCGTGCGCGCGAGATGGCTCTGCTGCCGTTCGTGGTGGAAGACGCGACGCGCTAGAGCGCGCGCGAAAGCAGTCCCGCGGTGTGCGGCGATCACGCGAAAACGGGTCGGGCCCGGTCCAGTCGGGTCCGATCCGTTTGTCTGCGGGGCAGGACTGAAGGAGCGAACCATGCCGGACCTGGCGCTCGGTGTTGATGTCGGCGGAACTCTCACGAAGCTCGCGCTGTGCAAGCGAGACGGAACGGTCGTGCGCAAGACCGTCGCCGAGACGCAGGCGCACGAGGGCCGGGCCGCCGTTCTAGACCGGGTTGTCGGTCTGGTGCGGGACTTGATGGCCGAGTCGGGGGTCGCCGCGGGCGATCTCGCGGGAGTCGGCCTCGGGCTCGCGGGCCGCGTCGACATGCGCACCGGCGTTGCCGTCCTGTGCCCGAATCTGCCCGGCTTCGTGAACACGCCGGTGTCGCGCCCGCTCGAGGACGCGCTGGGGCTCAAGGTGAAGATCGCGAACGACGCGGGATGCGCCGGCCTTGGGGAACTCCATTTCGGCGCCGCCAAGGGCAGCCGCGACATGGTGCTGCTCACGCTCGGGACGGGCGTTGGCGGCGCGGTCATCATGGACGGCAAGCTCCAGCGCGGTTGGCGCGGGGTGCTCGGGGAGATCGGACACAGCGTCGTCGACATGAACGGCCCGGAGTGCTCGTGCGGCCAGCATGGGTGCCTCGAAGCCTTCTGCGGGCGGCGCGCGATCGAGGGTCGCGCGCGTCGGCGTCTTCAGGACGGGCGCGAGAGCGTCATCTTGCAGCGGATCGGCGGCGACACGCTGGCGATCACCCCGCAGATCATCGCGGAGGCGGCCGCCGAGGGCGACGCCTTGGCGTGCGAGGTCCTGAGCGAGACGGCGCGCTACCTCGGCGCGGGCATCGTGAACGCCATTGTCCTGTGCGACCCCGACGTCATCGTGGTCGGGGGCGGCGTCGCGAACGCCGGGGAGGTGCTCTTCGCCCCGCTCCGTCGGACCGTCGAGGCGCGCTGTCGGATCGCGCAGTTCAGCGGCGACCGCATCGTGCCCGCGAAGCTTGGCTCCGACGCCGGGATGATTGGGGCGGCGTGCCTCATCCTCGAGCCCGAGGTCGGCCTCGCTCCCAGGAAGTAACGACCGTCCGGCTCCGACCTTGGCCGGAGCCGGACGAAGGCCCACCCGGCCGCCGCGGCTCTCCGCGGCGGCGGCGCGACCGCTTCGGCGCCCCTCGCGGGCGCGCGAGGCCCCGTTCGGAATGACGCATGCAGCCGCTCCTGCGCCGGCTTCAGACAGATCCCGCCTTCGCCGCCGTGGTCGAGGGGCTCACGAGGACGCGCGACTCGGTTCAGGCCGAGGGCCTCGTCGCGTCGGTTCGCCCGCTCTTCGTCGCCGAGCTGCACGCGGAGTGCCGTCGGCCGATTCTGGTGCTGTGTCCGAACGACGACCAAGCGGACAAGCTGCACCAGGCGCTGGCCCCCATCTTGGGCGAGGACGCGGTTCGTCTCTTCCCGTCCTCCGAGATGACGCTCTACGAGCGCTACCGCGCGGACGCCGACGCGGCCTCGGACCGCCTCCGAGTGCTCGGCGAGTTGTCCGAGGGAGCGGTCGCCGTGACGGTGGCGCCGGCGTCAACGCTGCTCCACGACATCATGCCGCGGACGCGCTTCCGGTCGCTCTCGCGCGAGCTGCGCATCGGGGCCATGATCGAGCGGGAGCCGTTTCTCCAGTGGCTGACTGACGCGGGGTACCGGCGTGTCGACCTCGTCGAAGCCCCCGGCGAGTTCGCGGCCAGGGGCGGCATCATCGACGTGTATCCCCCGACGCTGGCGGCTCCCGTCCGCGCGGAGTTCTGGGGCGACCAGCTCGAGTCCCTTCGCCGGTTTGACCCGGGGACGCAGCGCTCCACCGAACAGATCGGGACCGTGAAGCTTGTGCCGGCCGACGAGATGACCCCCTCGGAGGAGGAGCGCCTGAGGGCGGCCGAGGCGCTCGAGCGGATGTTCCGCGACTACGAGGAGAGTGCCGACGAAGCGGACGCGCGGCTTGCGCGGACCCTGAAGGAGGACGCCGAGGCGCTCCGCCTGGGCAGGCGCTTCGAGGGCATGGCGTACTATGGGCAGCTCCTGTTCGGAGCGTCGGAGACGCTGCTCGACTACCTTCCCTCGAACGCGCTCCTCGTGCTCGACGAGCCTCTTCGCATGATGCGGGCTTGCGAGGAGGCCCTGCAGGAACTCACGGCGCTCCATGAGCAACGGGTCGCGCGCGGCGAACTGCCGCCGCTTCCGAAGTCGGGGTTCCGGACGCTCGAGGCGCTCACCGACATGCTCGCGTCCCGCCAGGCCGCCTTCCTCACGCTGCTCTCGCCCGCGATCCCCTGGGCGCCGGGCCGGAAGCTCGTCACTTTCGAGTGCGGCCCGGCCGACAGCTTCCGCGGGTCGCCGTCCCAGCTTTGCGAGCGCATCGCGGAGTGGCAGGCGGGCGGTCATGCGGTGTTGCTCTCGACGACTCAGGGCAAACGCATGATGAACGTGCTCCACGAAGCCGAGATCGCGCACATCGAGGAGTACGACGAGGGGAAGGACCTGGCGTCGGGGATGGTGCACGTCGGAACCCTGCCTCTGCAGGGAGGGTTCGTCTCGACCGGCGCCGGCCTTGTCGCCCTCACCGACAGAGAGATTCTCGGCTGGCACCGCGCTGCTCTGCCCGCTCGACGCCCGCGCTCCGAGGTCAAGCTCACGACGCTCGCCGAACTCGAGGCCGGCGTCCACGTGGTCCACGCCGCGCACGGCGTGGGGCGCTACGTCGGGATCGTGCAGGACTCGGTCGACGGCGTGGAGCGGGACTATCTCCGGATCGAGTACGCGGACGGGATCCTCAAGGTCCCGACGACTCAGATCGACCGCGTTCAGAAGTACATCGGCTCCGACGGCTCCTCCCCGAGCCTCGACACGCTTTCCGGCGCCACATGGGCCCGCAAACGGAAGAAGGCGGAGAAAGCCGCGGCCGACATCGCGAAGGAACTCCTTCGCCTCTACGCGGAGAGGGAAGCCGCGAAGGGCCACCGCTTCAGCGAAGACCAACCGTGGCAACACGAGATCGAGGCGGCGTTCGTCTACGAGGAGACCGGGGACCAGATCCGCGCGATCGAAGAGACCAAGGCGGACATGGAATCGGACCGCGTCATGGACCGCTTGGTCTGCGGCGACGTCGGGTTCGGGAAGACCGAGGTCGCGGTGCGCGCGGCGCTCAAGTGCGTCCTCGACGGACGCCAGGTCGCGATCCTCGTACCGACTACGATCCTCTGCGAGCAGCACTACCGCACCTTTTCCGAGCGCCTCGGGGCGTACCCCATCCGCGTGGACAAGCTGAGCCGTTTCTCGTCGCCCAAGGAGACGCGCGCGATCTGCGCCGGGGTGGAGTCGGGCGCCACGGACATCGTCGTCGGCACGCACCGCCTGCTCTCGAAGAAGGTCAACTTCTCGAAACTGGGGCTCCTCGTGATCGACGAGGAGCAGCGCTTCGGGGTGAAGCACAAGGAAGCCTTGCGAATGCTGCGCGCGAGCGTGGACGTCCTCACCCTGACCGCCACGCCGATCCCCCGCACGCTCCAGATGTCGCTCTCGGGCATCCGCGACCTCTCGACGATCCAGGAGGCGCCGCGCGGCCGCGTCGCCATCCGCACCTTCTGCGTCGAGGAGGAGGACGACGTCATCGGCGAGGCCATTCGCCGCGAGATGGCCCGAGAGGGGCAGGTGTACTTCGTCCACAACCGGGTGCAGTCCATCGCCGGCTGGGCTCGGCGCCTCAAGAAGCTCGTGCCCGAGTGCCGCGTCGCGGTCGCCCACGGGCAGATGGACGATGACGCGCTCGAGGACATCATGCTCGACTTCTACGCGGGCGACTACGACGTGCTCTGCTGCACGAGCATCATCGAGTCGGGCCTCGACGTGCCGAACGTGAACACCCTCATCGTCCAGAACGCCCCCGGCTTCGGGCTCGCCCAGCTCTACCAACTGCGCGGGCGCGTCGGGCGCTCGTCGCGGCAGGCGTACGCCTACTTCCTCTACTCGCACCCGGAGCGGCTCACGCCCGAGGCCGAGGAGCGTCTCGCCGCGATCCGCGAGTTCACCGAACTCGGGTCCGGCCTTCGCATCGCCATGCGCGATCTGGAGATCCGCGGGGCCGGCTCGCTCCTGGGGCGCGAGCAGCATGGGCAGATCGAGGCCGTCGGCTTTGAGATGTACTGCCAGATGCTCAGAGAGGCCGTGCGGAAGCTCAAGGGGTCGCTCCCCGACGACGATCCGACCGAGGACCTGCCCGCGGTCGACATGCCGCTCGACGCGTATCTACCGGCTCACTACATCCCGGCCGAGGGCCATCGTCTCGACCTGTACCGCCGCCTCTCGACCTGCCGCGACCTCGATCGCATCGATGAGATCCAGTCCGAACTCGAGGACCGCTTTGGTCCCATGCCGGACGAGGCCGCGCAACTCATTCGGGTCTTGCGGTTCCGCGTTCTCTGCCAGCAGCGCGGAATCGCCTCGATCACCGACGACGCGGGAGCGCTGCAAATGCGCGTGCGGTTGGGGCGGCAGATCACCAAAGGCTCGCAGGCCCAGCTGAAGAAATACGGACTCCGCAATCTCCGGCGCACCGTCCGCGCCCTCACCGTGCGCGACCTCTGGGTAAGCGTCGCCTTTACCAACGTCCCCGCGTCGGCTAGACTGACGGCGCTCGAGGATATCGCGGAGTTGATCGCCACGGAGACGAGGCCGACGCGCACCGCGTCGTAGCATAGACATGCCTGAAGTAGTCCCGATCAGTTTCCGCTGGGGCTCGAAGCGCTACTACTTCGATCCCAAGGGGCGCGAGTACGAGGTGGGGTCCGCGGTCATCGCTGAGACGGCCAAGGGGCTCGACCTCGGCATCGTGGCGGCCAAGTCGCTACAGGTCTCAGACGCCGAGATCACTCCGCCGCTGCGCCCTATACTCCGCGCCGCTTCGGCCGAGGATCTCGAGCGGGACGCCGAGAACCGCGAGCACGAGCGCGAGGCCCTTGCCGTCTGCCACCAACACGCCGAGCAGCACAAGCTTCCGATGCGCCTGGTGGACGCCAGCTACACCTTCGATCGCAAGCGCGTGACCTTCTACTTCGTCTCGGACAACCGCGTGGATTTCCGCGGCCTGGTGCGCGACCTCGTGCGCAAACTTCGCACGAGGGTCGAACTCCACCAGATCGGCGTCCGCGACCAAGCCCGGCTCGTGGGTGGGTTCGGAAGTTGCGGGCGCGAACTCTGCTGTTGCGCGTGGCTTCCGGACTTCAAGCCCACGGCCATCCGGATGGCCAAGGAACAGGGCCTCTCCCTGAATCCCACCAAGGTCTCGGGGCTTTGCGGGCGGCTGCTCTGCTGCCTCCGGTACGAGTACGACACGTACCTGGAACTTCGCGAGAACTGCCCCGCTCGGGGTGCGCGCGTCGCCACGAGTTGCGGGAAGGGCAGAGTCACCGAGGTTAACCTGCTGGGCCAGTCCGTCCAAGTCGAACTCGAGAGTGGAACCCGCGAGTGGTTCCCTGTCTCGGAACTCGAAGGCGGTCCCGTTCGGACGCCCGAGCCGGAAGACGCGGACGAAGGCGCTGAGTCCGTCGTGGGCCGCGCCGCGCCGTCGGCTCGGCGTCGCTCCCGCGTGAGCCGCGCGCCGGCCGCGGACGTCGCGGCCGCGCCGGAGGCCGAGGCCTCCCCGACGGAGAGACCCGAGGGCGAGGCCAAGCGCTCCAGCGCCCGGAGGCGGCCCCGACGCCGCTCGTCCGAGGCCAAGCGGAGCGACGCGGCCCCCGCCGCCGCGCCCGCGCCCCAGGCCGGGCCGCCTGCGGACGGCGTTCCCTCCCAGGCCGCCGAGACCGACGGCGAGGCCGGACAGAAGGCGCGCTCGAGCCGGTCACGGCGTCGGCGGCGCAGGCCCAAGAAGAGCGGAGGCGGCGCGGCCGATGCCAACGTATGAGTACGAGTGCCTGAAGTGCGGCGGGACGTTCCACGTTCGCCGCGGCATCAGTGAGAAGCCGAGCGCGGCCCCGTGCCCCGAGTGCCGCGGCCGGAAGACTCGGCAGGTCCTCACCGGGGGCCGCAAGGTTCCGCGCGGCCGAGCGTCGGGGCCGGGCGCATCGTCCTCCTCCTGCTCGGGATGCACGAGGTCGAGTTGCGCCGGTTGCGGCGGTTAGGGGCCGGAGGACGGCGGTCCACCTCGCAGCGCGGGCCGCGGAGAGGACGAAGGCGTTGAGAGCGGAGTCGTTGGAGTTCCTGCGGGCCTTGCTTCTCGCCCCCAGCCCGTCCGGATACGAGCAGCCCGCCCAGGCCGTTGTGCGTGAGTACGCCGCGGGGTTCGCCGACCGCGTGACCACCGACGTAATGGGCAACGTCATCGTGGCCGTCAACGAGGGCGGCGGCCCCAGGGTCCTGCTGACGGGCCATGTGGACGAACCCGGCCTCCTCGTCGGCTACATCGACGGCGACGGATTCCTGACCGTCAAGGCCGTCGGCGGCTGGAGCACCACCGTTCTCACGGGCCAGTCCGTGACCGTGTGGACGAAGGCCGGCCCCCTGCGCGGCGTCATCGGCCAGAAGCCTGTGCACCTCATGAGCCAGGAAGAGCGCGGCAAGCGTCCGGAGATCGACTCTCTGTTCGTGGACATGGGCTTCAGCGGCGAGGACGAGGCCAAGGCCGCGATCCGGATCGGCGATCCCGTCACTGTGGGCGACGGCTTCGAGCCTCTGCGCGGCGACCTCTACGGCTCCCGCTGCTTCGACGGCAAGGCGGGGACTTTCTCCGTCATCGAGGCCGCGCGCTTGGTCGCGCAGGCCAAGCCGAACGCGGCGGTGTACGCCGTCTCGACCGTGCAGGAGGAG
>CAZCER010000048.1:0-14387 GCA_964497385.1 uncultured Armatimonadia bacterium
CGGGCGCGCGGAGCGCCTCCGTGGGGGACGTTGCGCCTTCTGTGAGCGTGTAGACCGCCTTCGCCCCCGCGCTCGCCGAGACCCAAGCCACCGACGCGCCGTCGGGAGTCGAGGCCACGAGTTCGGTCGGCCCGAGGCCCTGCGCGAGGGCAACCGCCTCACCGTCCGCCGCGACGCGGAAGACGGTGCCGTCGGCGGCGCCCACGTAGCCGCTCGCCAGCTTGGCCGTCGGCCCGACAGGCGTCGTCGTCGCGCCCTCAGCCGGGCCAGTGGGCTCAGTGGGACTTGTGGGCTCGGTGGGGCCGGTGTCGGGCGGCCCTACCGGACCCGCGAGTTCGGGGCCTGTCGGCTCGATGACCTCGGGCTCCGTGGGCTCCGTCGGGCCGACCGGCTCGGTCGGGCCAACCGGGGGCTCATCCGGCTCGACGGGCGCGACAGGCTCGGTCGGTGCGCCCGCGCCCGTGTCCACGACGGGCCGGGTGCTCGCAATCGGGGTGGTGCGGACCAGTTCGAAGCGAACGGGACCCACGATCGTGTCAAAAGTCCAGCGGACAATGCCCGTGTCGGGAGCGAGGATGGCCTCGAGACCCGGCCTGGCTGAGATCAGCCGGTAGCACTCGACGAAGCGCCCCGCCGGAACCACAACGGGCTCCATGCACGGCGCGACGTTGAAGCGGAACAACTCGACCGTCTTGCCGTCGCGAACTTCCAGCCAGCGCCTGCCGGGGATGTCGATCGCGATGGTGCGCTCGGTCGACTCGAGCGGGCGTACGCCGGCCTGATCGAACCAGGGCGCCCCGACGGCGGTCACGCCCTGAATCCCCTCGAGGACCTGCGGAGAACCGGCGTCGCAGACGTGCTGCGTCCGCCCCAGCACGTCCTCGCGCATGTACGTGTAGCGCGTGCCCGGCGCGAACGTGATGACCTCCTCGGGCAGCGTCTGCGCGGGCCCTGCGACGGGGCCCTCGAGCAGCACGTACTCGCCCGATCCGACGGCGGTCGTGAACTGCAGAGCGACGATCCCGTGCCCCTGCGCCAGAGTGACCTTGCCCGAGGTGATCGCGCCGGACGGCTCCAGGTCGATCGTGAGGCCCAGGTCGTAGTTCGCGGCCCACGTGCTCACGGGGCCAAGAGTCGCCGTTGGTGGGATCGAGAGCAGCATCGCCGCGTCCGGGCCCTCGCAGCGAACCATGCCCGTATCGCCGAGGATCTTCAGGACCACGCGCGCCCCGGCGTCGCCCCCGCCCGCGAGCTGCGCCGGAAGCGGGAAACCCTCCACCCGAGCCTCGGGCAGGCTGACGTCCAGCACGCGCATATCCAGCGTGTCGCGCTTCTCTCCGAACTCGCACCAGTACGTGTACTGGTCCCCGGCTCGAAGAGGAAACAGGCCGTCCGGACCCGTTAGCGGGGCCGCTTGCCCCACCGAGAGCACCATCAGCAACGTTACCAGCGTCATATAGCCCGCTCCTTACCCGGCGAACGAACGCCCGGGTCATCTTCCGCGCCCGGGCCCTTCGCCCTGCTTCTAGGCATTCGGACGATCGCTGAGGAATCATGCCTGGACCGACTCCCAACGCGGAGGCGCGGGCCCGTCCCGACTCGCGAAGCGGCCTGTGCTATAATGCCGGACGTTTTCCAGCATACCGCCGGAGGTCAGGCCGTGACTTATGCCGTCGAGGTAAAGGTGAAGCTGAAGCCGGGCGTTCTCGACGCCGAGGGCAAGAACATCCAGAAGTCGCTCGAACTCCTCGGAATCGCCACCCGGTCCGTGTCCTCCGTGAAGACCTACTGGCTCAATCTGGACCGCGAAACCGAGGACGAGGCCGTCCAGGCGGCCAAGGAAGCCTGCAAGCGGCTCCTCGCGAATCCGGTCGTGCACGACTACTCCATCCGCGTTCTGCCCGAGTCCGAGCGGGCCATCGCCGGCTGACGTCTGAGCGGAGACGATTCCCAATGCCCGATTCCCTCTATGAGCGCCTGGAGGCTCCGTTCAGCTTCTTCCGCGTCAACCTCCTCGATGCGACCGATGCCGACCTGCTGCGCGTCTCGAAAGAGCGCAACCTGGCGCTGAGCCTCGATGAGATGCGCCTCCTGCGCGACCACTTCGCCGCCGCGGGGCGCAACCCGACCGACGTCGAGGTCGAGGCCGTCGCGCAGGCGTGGTCCGAGCACTGCTCCTACAAGTCGAGCTGGGCCGTCATGAAGACCAACATCTTCAACATCGAGGCCCCGCAGAGCCTGCTCATCATCCAAGAGGACGCCGGCCTCGTGACCTTCGATGACGAGTGGGCCTATGTCGTCGCGATGGAGTCGCACAACCACCCGTCGGCGCTCGATCCCGTCGGAGGCGCGGAGACCGGCGTCGGCGGGATCCTCCGCGACGTCCTCTGCATGGGCGCTCAGCCGATCGCGCTCCTCGATCCCCTCTTCTTCGGCCCTCTGGACCTCCCGTACGAGGAAGTGCCCGAGGGCGTGAAGCATCCCCTCTACCTGTTTCGGAACGTGGTGGCCGGCATCCGCGACTACGGCAACCGCGTGGGCATTCCCACCGTCGGCGGCATGGTCGGGTTCCACCCGGGCTACACCTCGAACGTGCTCGTGAACGTCTGCTGCCTCGGCATGGTGCGCAAAGACCGCATCATCCGCAGCCGCGCCGAGAACGCCGGCGATGTCTTCATCTACGCCGGCGGGCGCACCGGGCGCGACGGCATCCACGGCGTCAGCGGTCTCGCCAGCCAGGTGCTCGACGAGGACAGCGAGGAAGTCGCGCGCTCCGCCGTGCAGATGGGCGACTCGATCACCAAAGAGCCCCTCATGCACGCAACGCTTCAGTGCATCGACGAGGGCCTCGTGAGCGGCTGCAAAGACTTCGGCGGCGGCGGGCTCTCGAGCTGCATCGGCGAACTCGCTTTCGCCGGCGGACACGGCGCCGACGTGGACCTCGACGCGGTGCCGCTCAAAGCGGCCGACATGGCCGCCTGGGAGATTTGGGTCTCCGAGTCACAGGAGCGCATGGCGCTCGTCGTCCCGCCCGAGAAGGTCGAGCGCGTGCTCGGCATCATGGCGGCCTGGGACGTGCCCGCCGCCGCCATCGGCACGGTCACTCCGGATCCCCGACTGCGCATCCGCTACAAGGGCGTTCCGGTCCTCGACCTTGACCTCGAGTTCGCGACCGGCGCCGTGCGCTATGAGCGCCCCTACGAACTCCGAGAGCACGTCGAGCAGCCGCCCCTGTCGCCGGCGCTCAACCTGACCGACGCGCTCCGGGCGATCCTCCGCTCCCCGAACGTCGCCAGCATGAGTTGGATCACCCACCAGTACGACACCATCGTGCGGGGCGCGACCGTCGTCGGCCCGCTCCACGGAGACTACCTCCACCCGGGCCCGGGCGACGCGGCCGTGCTGAAGCCCCTCAAAGACTCGAACAAGGGCCTCGCCGTCTGCACCGACGTGAACCCCTACCTCTGCGAACTCGACCCCTACCACGGCGCCGCGTCCGCGCTCGAAGAGTCCATGCGCAACGTCATCGCCGTCGGCGGGCGGCCGCACTCCTGGGCCGACAACCTGAACTTCGGAAACCCCGAGGACCCCGTTCGCATGGGCGAGTTCAAGGCCGCGACGGACGCGATGTACCACGTCGCGAACGCGCTCGGCGTGCCGTGCGTCTCCGGCAACGTCAGCTTCTACAACGAGGGCCCCACCGGGCCCATTCCGCCCACGCCGGCGATCTGGATGATCGGCCTCGTGGACGATGTCACGCAATGCGTCACCTCGGACTTCAAAGAAGCCGGCAACCCCGTCTACGTCATCGGCCGCACCGAGGCCGAGTTGGCGGGTTCCGAGTACTTCCACCATTTGGGCTGCCCCGAAGCCACCCGAGTGCCGCGCGTGGACGCCGCCTCGTTCGCGGTGAAGCGCGACGCTCTGCTCGCCGCGATGGGGCGGGGACTGGTGCGCGCCTGCCATGACGTGGCGCAGGGCGGCCTCGCCGTGGCGCTGGCCGAGATGCTCTTCGGCTCCGATCTGGGCCTCTGCGCGGACATCACGGAACTCGCGGGCTCCGCGTCGCGCGCCGACTTGGAGGTCTTCTCCGAGTCGAACGGGCGCTTCGTGGTCGAGGTCGACGCCGGGAGCGAAGAGGCGTTCGTGCGGGCGATGGAAGGCGTCGCGCTCACCCGTCTCGGGGAACTCGACGCCGAGCGGCGCCTCACGATCACCAGTGGGCGCGAGCGCGCCGAAGACGTCCTCATCGACATTCGACTAGACGAGGCCTACGCCATTTGGAGCGGCGCCCTACCGGCCCTGCTCGGGTAAGCCCCGACCGAAGACAATACGGGGAGCCGCGGGCGGCCGAGAGGCAGGGCCCGCGGCTCTTGCGCTATATGCGTGGCCATGGCCCGCGCGGAGACGAAGGGAGCAAGTCCCATGCGCAAGATCGAAGTGTTCGACACCACCCTCAGGGATGGAAACCAAGCCGAGGGCATCGCGTTCTCCGTGCAGGACAAGCTTCGCATCGCTGAGCGTCTGGATGACATCGGGATCGACTACATCGAAGGCGGATGGCCGAACGACACCAACCCGAAGGACGTGAGCTTCTTCCGCGACGTGCGCTCGCTGGCGCTGAAGACCGCGAAGATCGTCGCCTTCGGAAGCACGATGCGCGCCGCGAACGGCCCCGAAACCGATGAGACCTTGCGGTTCCTACTCGACGCCGACACTGAGGTCGTCGCCATCTTCGGCAAGAGCTGGGCGCTGCACACGGAGCATGTGCTGCGCATCACCAAGGAGCGCAACCTCGAGCTGATCGAGCGCTCGGTCGCGTACCTGCGTTCGAAGGACCGGCGCGTCATCTACGACGCCGAGCACTTTTTCGACGGCTATCGCGACGACCCCGAGTACGCCCTCGCCACCCTGAAAGCCGCCGAGAACGGCGGCGCCCACTGCCTCGTGCTCTGCGACACCAACGGCGGCATGCTCACGGACGACGTAGCCGAGGTCGTCCGCGCCGTGCGGGAGCGGGTCTCCGCCCCCATCGGCATGCACATGCACAACGACTCGGGCTGCGCCGTCGCGAACACCTGCGTCGGCGTCCGCCTCGGCGCCGCGCACGTTCAGGGCACCATCAACGGCTACGGCGAACGGTGCGGGAACGCGGACCTTACGGCCATCATCCCGAACCTGGAACTCAAAGTCGGCGTCCGCTGTCTGCCGGAGGGAAGCCTCGCGCGCCTCCGCTCCCTCTCGTGGTTCGTCTCCGAAACCGCGAACCAAGAGCACTACGACCGAGCCCCGTACGTCGGCAGCACCGCGTTCGCTCACAAAGGCGGCATGCACATCGACGCGGTGCGGAAGATCGCCGAG
This sequence comes from uncultured Armatimonadia bacterium, assembly GCA_964497385.1. Taxonomy (GTDB): domain Bacteria; phylum Armatimonadota; class Zipacnadia; order UBA1398; family UBA1398; genus CAZCER01. The sequence continues at coordinate 5,362 of CAZCER010000048.1, forward strand.
TCCTTCGAGCACGTCGCGCCGGAAGCGGTGGGAGCCTCTCGCAAACTGCTCCTCTCCGATCAGTCCGGCGGCTCGACGGTCGTCGACAAGCTCGAGCACATCCGGCCCGGAATCTCCAAGCGCGACCCGCGCGTCGCGAGCCTCCTGCGCCGGCTCAAGGAAATGGAGAATCAGGGGTACCAATACGAGGCGGCCGAGGCGTCCTTCGAACTCGTGGCCCGTCGCGAACTCGGGACCGAGTTCCACCTCTTCGATCTCCTGAGCTTCGGCGTCCGGATCGACACGCGCCAGGGCGACGAGGAAGTGCGCGCCGAGGCCACCGTGCGCGTGCGGGTGGGCGACACGGAGATGCACACCGCAAGCTACGGCGACGGCCCCGTTGACGCCCTCAACCGGGCCGTTCGAAAGGCCCTTCTCTCATACTACCCGGATCTCGCGAACATCCGACTGACCGACTACAAAGTGCGTGTGCTGTCCACCAACGACGGCACCGGATCGCGCGTGCGCGTGCTCATCCAGTCGAGTGACGGCGAGGATCATTGGGGAACGGTCGGGGTGTCGTCGGACATCATCGAAGCGAGTTGGCTCGCGCTCGTCGACAGCATCGTCTACGGGCTCCTGAAGCGCGCCAACTGGCAACCGCTCGAGATCCAGATGGGGCCGGAGTTCCGCGTGCCGGCTCCGTAGGCGCAAGCGGCGCGGGCGAGACGGATGGCGCGCTACTCCGGAGCCGGCTCGCCCGGCGTCGAGGCGACAAGCGCGTACCCGACCAGACCGTCGCGGTTCCGGATCGGAGCGAGCGCGCAGCAGACTCCGCGAACCCACGCGACGGCCGACTCCCCGGCGTCGAGATCCTTGGCGGATTCCACAAGGAACTCGGTCGGACACGATCCCTCGGGCAGGGGGTCCTCTCCGCGCGACGCCAGCCTCGCGGCGTCCGGAGCCAGGAAGGACGCGTAGGCCATGCGCTCCTCACGGTCGACGACCCCCAACCGGATCGCCATCCCCGCCTCGTCCCCGATCACGAAAGCCGACTCGCGCGCCAGGCGCTCCGCCCCCTGGCGCATCTCCGCGTCGATCTCGCTTCGCCGTCGCGCTTCGTTCCGCGCCCAGGCGAGCTGGGCGGCGATGGCGTCGCGCTCGGCCGGCGTCGGCGCGTAGTTGAACGTGTAGGCCTCGGAGACGCTCACCGCGCCGTGATCGGTCTCGACATCCATCGTGAGGTCGATCGACACGAGGTCCGATGTCGCCGAGTCGACGAGAGCCGCGCCTTCGGCTCTCATCTTCCGCCCGGCGAAGCACTTAGCGAGTTCCGGTAGGATCAACCCGCGAGCTTGGCCCTCCTCGAGGGCTTCGAATCGGTACGCCCACAGCGCGCGCTCGCCCTCGCGCCGCGTCCCGTCCGGCGTCAGTTCCGCGCCGCCGAGGGTCATGTCCAAGGTCTCGAGATGGGCGTTCCAGGGCACGTCCGCGGCCGAGGCGTCCACCGCTCCCATGGTCCAGTCGTCCACGGCGTCCCGGTTCGCGTCCGGTTCGTCGGCCCCCGACCAGCACTCGAAGCGCACGTCGGGCAGGGCGATCAGGCGATTCACGGTGCGCCCCTCGCTCGTCACGAGCACGACGGCGTTGCGCGACTTCGGTGAGACCGTCACGGACATCGTGATGGGCAGGCCCAGTTCGAACAGCTCGACCGACTGCCCCGCCTTGCTGATCTCCAGATCGAACCGGACGTACTCGCGGCCCGCCAGAGACTGGGCGATCAGCTCCGACGTGAGTTCCGGGCCATCGTCCTCGCGCGGATCGCCCAGACCGGGCGGGGTGATCTCCACATCCTTGCCGTAATCGAAGAAGCGAACGTCGACCGTCCCGCCGGCGCCGATCGGGGTGCTCACGGTCAGTTCCAAGTTGCGGGGAAGCCCCTCGGCCTTGTCAACGGTGAGAACGCCCTCGCCCTCGGTCGGCATGTCCTGAAACACCGCCACACCGGGCGGAAGCGTGAAGGCGTACGCGAGGCAGTCCAGCCCCTCGCACTCCACGTCCTTCGGGTCGCCCACCGGCTCCGCGCGCCGTATCGCGTCGAAAGCGGCCTCCAAAGCGCTCGCGATCGGGTCGTCCGCGGGACGCTCGGCAAGCCACCCGGCGCCCTCGCTCCACCGCCATTGCCGATCGCCAATCCGCGTGACCCGCAACTCGGTGGTCTCGCCCATCAGAAGCACCGTTGCCTCGACGCTGTACTCCACGCCGCGCGCAACGACTCCCTCAGCATGAAGCGACGCGACCGGCGCCCCTTCGGCGCTGAGGTCCGCGCTGAGAGACAGATGGAAGCCGCGCCCGTCCAGCAGCTTCTCAAGAGACGCCGCCACCGGGGCGGCGGGCGTCCCCTGAGCCCCGACGGGCAGCGCTGCCGCCAGCAACAGCGCTGCCCCGACGCCTAAGAGGCGGGGCGTCCGTTGGGGCGCGTTCGCATCCGAATGAAACATCAATCACAGACCTTCCCGCGGGGAGACCGACTCGTCGGCGCCTTCGCACTCACCGAAGACCTCCGCCGTGAAGGCCCGCAACTCCGTCCCCGCGGCCTTCCATGCATCGGAGGGAAGACCGGCTTTCAGACACGTGTGCGCGAGGAAAGTCTTGCGGTCCCAGCCCTGCTCGACCGGAACTTGCGGCAGGAGCAGCCCGCGAGCGCGCCCCGAGGCGACGATGAGTCCGTGCCGGCCCACCTCCACCTCGTCCGCGGAGATCGGGCGCGGAGGCGTGAGCACGGAGATCTCGATCAGCAGATCGGCCAGTTCGGCGGTCTCCACCGGAGGAAAACGAGGGTCGCGCTGCGACGCGGAGACGGCCATCTCCGCCACCGTGCGGTAGAGCGGCGCGTACGCCTCGATGGCGCCGATGCAGCCCCGAAGCCGGCCGCCCCGAGTCTTCAGCGTCACGAACGCGCCGCACTTGGCTCGGAGCGCCGGATCCTCCGGCTCCTCGGGCCGATGCGAGACCCCGCGCGCCGCAGCCTCGACGCTTGCGCGCGCGAGGCGCAACAGCGCGCGTCGGTTGTCGTCAGTCAGTCCCACAGTCCACCTCGGCTCCGGGGAGTCAAGGCGTCATGAACGCCAAGACGGAGATCGGGCACTCGGCGCAATCCGAGTGCTCGCACCCGCCCTTCCAACTGCAGCACGGGGCGCCAGGCTCCTGCCAGCAATTGCGGTTCGCGAGAAACGCGGGGCAGGCCTTCCGCAAGTCGCCGCAGTGCCGAACGCTGTGACAGACCGTCGTCCACTCGCCGGCGTGCTCGTAAGCGGCCAAGAGGAGACGCTGGAGCTTCGCCCCGGGAGCCACCACGACCCGGACCCCGACACCCGTCGCGCCGTCGGGCGCGACGCGAGCCGGCGTCGAGCACGCGACCACCCCGTCCACCCCGGTCAGGGACTCGGCGAAATCGGGATGAAAGTCGACCGTGATGTGCATGCCCGTCGGAACCGCGGTCTCATGGCTGAACGAGAAGCCCGTCGCGCTCAGATCCCGCGTCTGGGTCTCATGGGTGAGCGGCGCGTCGCCGACGCGAGCGCTCGGCTCGGACCAGCGCATCGGGATAACGACCGGCAGTCGGATGTACGAGCGACGGTCTTCGTGCGTCAGTTCGGACAGGAGTCTCACCTCCTCCGTCACTTTCGGCGGCTCTCCGGAGTATCATCCCCGACGCTGCGGCGCGTCTTGCGTTCAGAGCCATCGGGCGCGCGCCCACCTCCGACGCTGACTTTCCCCCGGCCTCGCGGTATCATCAGCCGCGTTGACCGCAGCGCCCCCGGGCGGCCGCATCGCCGCGCCGCGACGGGTCGGAGAGGTAACCCGCGCATGGCTAAGCACGCCGCATTCCACATCGACGACATCGACGGGCTGCGCGCCGAACTCGAGCGACTGCGCCTGGAACTCCCCATCGCCGACGACCTGAGCGCGCTCGCCGAGCCGTTGGCTCTCCCCGGGGGGCGGCAGACGCCAAACCGATTCGCCGTTCACCCCATGGAGGGCTTCGACTCCACCCCCGACGGCGCGCCGGGCGACCTCTCCTTCCGCCGGTACCGACGCTACGCCGAAGGCGGTTCCGGGCTGATCTGGTTCGAGGCGACCGCCGTGCTTCCGGAGGCCCGATCCAACCCCGGTCAGCTCTGGATCCACCACGGCTCCGTTGGCGTTTTCGCGCGACTCGTGGAGCGCACCCGCCAGGCCGCCCGGCGCATCCATGGTCACGACGTCGTGCTGATCCTGCAACTCACCCACTCCGGCCGCTACAGCAAGCCCACAGGCGTTCCCAAGCCCATCATCGCCCACCACAGCGCCGTTCTCGATCCCAAGCACGGGCTTCCCGCCGACTACCCGCTCATCACCGACGACGCCCTCGACCGGCTTCAGGAGACCTTCCTCGAGGCCGCGCGGCTCGCGGCCCAAGCCGGCTTCGATGGCGTCGATGTGAAGGCGTGCCACCGCTACCTCGTCTCCGAGTTGCTGGCTTCACACACCCGCGACGGTCGCTACGGAGGTTCGTTCGAGAACCGAACGCGGTTCCTCCGCGAGGTCCTCGCGCGCGTGCGGCGGGAACTGCCCGACCTCCTCGCGACCACGCGCATGAACGCCTTCGACGGCATCGAGCACCCCTATGGCTGGGGCGTCGACGCGGCCGACCCCGCCCTCCCGGACCTCACCGAGCCGATCCGGCTTGTCCGAGGTCTTCGTGACGAGGGGCTCCCGCTGCTCAATGTGACCATCGGCAATCCCTACTCGAACGCCCATCTGGGACGCCCCTTCAACTCGTCGGTCGTCGGCGTCGCTCCGCCCGAGGAGCATCCGCTCGAGGGCGTCGCCCGCATACTGGGCGTTGTGCGCGCGATGCAGGAGAGCGTTCCCGACGTGCCCGTCATCAGCACCGGCTACGCATGGCTGAGACACCTCATGCCCCAGGTCGCCGCCGGCATGCTCGCGGTCGGGGGAGCCGCGCTCGTGGGCCAGGGGCGCGGCGCGTTCGCCTATCCCGACTCCCCCATGGACATCCTGCGCGAAGGACGCATGGACCCGGGCAAGTGCTGCGTCGCCTGCTCCGCCTGCACTCAGATCATGCGGGACGGCGGCCGGACCGGCTGCGTCGTGCGCGACGCGGAGGTCTACAAACACGAGTACCGCAAAGCGCGGCGGTTCGCGATGGACAGGCTCCGCGAGGAGGCGCGGCGCTGCCGCGACTGCCACCAGCCCACGTGTCAGACGGGCTGCCCCGCCCGAGTGGACGTCCCCGGCTTTCTCCGAGCCTTCGCCGACGGCGACGTCGCGGGAGCCTACGCGATCTTGCGCCGCCGCAACGCGCTGCCCGAACTCTGCGCCTACGTCTGTCCCTCGGAGGTGCAGTGCGAGGGCGCGTGCGTCGAGAGCGTCTTCTCGGACGCTCCGATCCCCATCCGCGACATTCAGCTTGTCGTTTGCCGCATCGCGCGCGAAGCCGGTCTCACCGGCGCGCGCCTGCCGGACGGCGTCGAAGCGGGCTCCGTCGGCGTCGTGGGCGGCGGGCCGGCCGGCGTCGCCTGCGCGATCGCTTTGCTCGAACTGGGCCACGAGGCCGTCCTCTATGAGCGGGGAAGCGAACTCGGAGGAGTGCCCGACGGCCTCATTCCGGATGAGCGCTTTGGGACCTCACGCTCCGAGGTCTCCTCCATCCTCGCCCCGGCGCTGGCGGCCGGTCGATTGCGGCTCGAGCTTGGCGTCGAACTCGGTGACTCGGTGACCCTCGCCGATCTGCGCGCCCGGCACGACGCCGTCTTCCTTGGCCTCGGGCTCGGAGCGGGAACCACGCTGGGAACCGGCGAGGGCGTCCTCGACGCTCTCGACTTCCTGCGGCGGGCGAAGTCCGGCGAGCTTGCGGCGGCGCCCGATCGCGTGGCCGTGCTGGGCGGAGGCAACACGGCCGCCGACGCCGCCACCACGGCCCGGGCGCTTGGCGCGCGCGACGTCTACCTCATCTATCGGCGCTCGTTCGCCGAGATGCCGGCCTGGCCGGCCGAACGCGACGCGCTCATCCGGTCCGGGGTCCACATCCTGGTCCTCACGCAGCCGGTGGGCTGCGAGCGCGACGCGTCCGGCGCCCTTGTCGGGGTCCGGGTCGCCCGCACCGAATTGGGTGAAGCGGACGCATCCGGCCGCCGCCGCCCCGTGGTCGTGGAGGGCGGCGAGAGCGTCCTGCCTGTCGGGTTGGTGATAGAGGCCAAGGGGCAACGGCCTTCGGAGGCGGTTGAGGCCGCTCTGGAGGGCCTCGACCGAACCCGGAGCGGGCTCCTTGTCACACGGGCCGGCTCCGCCGAGACGAGCGCGCCCGGCGTGTACGCCGGCGGCGACCTCGTCAACGGCGGGGCCACCGTGGTGCAGGCCGTCGCGGAGGGCATGGCCGCGGCGCGGGAGATCCATCAGAGGCTCTCCGCGGCGGCGCGGGTCTAGTAACTGACCTCGACGTGGCTCTCGTCTCCGAGAACGAACCGCATCGTGCGCGCCGGCCCCTCCTGGCGCCCGAGATGCACGTTGCTGCCGAGTAGGCTGCTGTCCACCCGAGCGGGCATGTCGGCGACGAACGCGTGGCTCATCACGATCGAGCACTCGATCTCCACCCGGCGGAGTTCGCACGCGTCGGAGATCGACGTGTAAGGCCCGATGTAGCAGTCCTCGATGAAGCAACGCGAGCCGATGGAAACCGGTCCGCGGATCACGCTGTTCCGCACGGTGGAACCCTTGCCAAGGGTGACCTCGCCGACGAGTCGGCTCTGCCCGTCCACGGAGCCCTCAATGTTGGATTCCATGTCCAGGAGCAGCACTCGGTTGGCCTCCAGCACATCCTCGGGCATCCCGGTGTCGCGCCACCAATCCGTGAGCCGATGGGCCCGGACGGGGGCCCCGTCGTCCACGAGCCGCTGGATCGCGTCGGTCAGTTCGAGTTCGCCGCGCGACGACGGTTCGATGCGCTCGATCGCCGCGAACACGGAGGCCGTCAGCGCGTAGACGCCGACGATGGCGAGGTCGGACACCCGCGACACGGGCTTCTCGACCACGCGGCGTACGCGGTCGCCTTCGACGACGGCCACCCCGAAGCGAGACGGGTCCGAGACGCGGGCGACGAGCACCTGAGCCTGCAGATCCGTTGTGAAGCCCGCGACGAAGCCGTTCAGCCCTCCGCGGATGATGTTGTCCCCAAGGTACACAACAAACCGGTCGTCGCCGATGTAGTCCCGGGCCACGGCGACGGCGTGCGCCAGCCCGAGGGGGCTCTCTTGAGCGATGTAGCGCACGCGCGCCCCGAAACGGTCCCCGCTGCCGACCGCATGCTCGATCTGGCCGCGCGTGACTCCCCCGACCACGATGCCAATGTCCGAGATCCCGCACGAGACCAGGTCCTCGATGGCGTAGTAGAGGATCGGCTTGTTGGCGACGGGGATCAGGTGCTTAGCGCCGGTGTGCGTCAACGGCCGGAGCCTGCTCCCGATGCCGGCGCTGAGGACGAGACCCTTCATCGGCGCCACTCCTTATCGCGTGCGGGCGCCCTCCCCGATGCCGGCCACGCCGACACGATTCGCCCTCTCCGCCCCCGGCCCTCGGACGTTTTGCGCCGCCCGGTTCACGATGCGAACAGCCGCGGCATCTCCCCGCGCGTCTCCGCCTCAAGCCGGAGCGAGCCCTTGCTGAGCGTCAGAGAGTGGATCCGGCCGCGCGAGGGGTCCTGTTGGGAGAGCACATCCTCCAGCATGCGCTCGACCTCGCCCAGGACCGAAGGCGGCATGGGGAAGCCGCTGGCCTTCGCGTTCTCGACTCGCACGTCCAGCGTGCCGTCCGCACGGACGCTCGGCACGGCGTCGCCGCGCACGTCGAGGGTCATCCCACGGTATGTCACCTTGCCGTCGATGAGGATGCGGCCCTGCTCGAACAGAAGAGTCATCTGGTGGACTCCGTGCGACTCCAGAGCCCGCCGTATCTCCGGGTCGGTCGCCAGCAGCGCGTTGGCCTCGGCTTCGGTCACCGTCACGTCGTAGAGGTGGGCGCCGTCGGAACCCGACTGCTCGGCCGCTCGCTCGGCCACGCGCTCCATGCGGCTCCGCAGAGCCTCGGCCTCGGGGGCCCGCTCCGAAGACGGCGCGCTCCAGAGCGCCCGAGCCGCCTCGCGGCGCGCCTGCACCTCGGGCGCGCGCCTCGGGTCGCGCAACGCAAGACCCATGACCATGCCGAAGAGAAGAAGCGAGGCGACGAACGTGGCCGCGGCGCACCCGCAGCAGCACTGCCGGCAACCGGAGCGGCCGCCCCTGCGCGGCGGCTCCCGGTACTCATAGGATGCGTAGGCCACTCGACTCCCCTTCCGCGAGACCACGTGCCGCGTCGGACGCCCGCCGGGTGGGGTCTCCATCCGGTAGACGGATCCGACGCCGCCGTTGGTTCCGCCGAAGGGCCTCCGTCACCTCGCGCGGCCCCCGCTACAGGGCCCGCGCCGCCTCGCGCGCCTCCGCGATCGCCCGCTCGAGCGCTTCATCGGCCGAGCCGGGGCCGCCGGCCAGCGTCGGCTCGACGACGACGGGCCTAACGTCTCTGAACCCCATGAACCCAAGAGCCAAGTCGAGGTACGGCTTCTGGAAGTCCATCCCCGCCGCTTCAGGCCCCGAGTACGCCCCGCCGCGCGCGTAGATGGTCACCGCGGGCTTGCCTGTGACGAGCCCCGTGTAGCCGGTCTCGGGCGAGAAGCTGAAAGTGAGGCCGGGCTGGATCAGCACGTCGAGGTAGTGCTTAAGGCGGTATGGGATGCCGAAGTTCCACATCGGGACCGAGAACAGGTACCTATCGGCCGCTTTGAACTCCTCCGCCACGCGCCGCACGTCCTCCCAGGCGCGCACCTCCTCCGGTGACTGGTCGGCGCCGTGCAGAACGGCGTACTTCGCCTGCAGCGCGAAGCCGTCGAACGGGGGCAGATGGGTGGTGAACACGTCGAGGGTCACGGTCTCGTCGTCCGGGTGGGTCTCCCG
>CAZCER010000049.1:0-4867 GCA_964497385.1 uncultured Armatimonadia bacterium
CCCGTCGTTCAGAACGCTCGGGAGGTAGTCCGGCTCGTTCGAGAGGGACGTCAGGTAGACGTTCCGACCGTCCGCGTCGCAGCGGGCGAGAGTCGAGATGTGCGTCGGGGGCATGCACCGGACGTACGCGTTCGAGCGCGAGGTGCAGAAGACGATGTGCTCGCCGCCGGGGAGGTAGATGGGGTCGATGTCATCGTACGGTCCGTAGGTGAGCTGCTTGAGGTCCGTGCCGTCGAGGTCGATCTCGTAGAGATGGAACGACTTCTCGTTGTGGGGCTTGAAGCAGAAGAGGACCTTCTTCGCGTCAAACGAGAGATCGGGCCGCCAGAAGGAACCGTGCAGCGGCGCCTGCGGCATAAGCTGCCGCGGCGCGCCGTCGGGGCTGAGGCCATCCAGCACCAGCAGACGCGCTCCGGGCACGGCCATGTACCCGAGGCGGTGACGCATCTCATGGTGCGATTCCGACCCCGCCGGGTACGGCATGTCGACAAAGAGCACCTGGCGGAAGTCCACGACCGGGTTCGCGAACGCGATGCGGCGCTTCACCTCGCGCACCCGATAGTACAGGTCGGCGTCCGGCGCGGTCAGGGCTTCCGCCCGCGCCGCGAGTTCGTCGAGTTCCGCGAGTTCCGCATCGAACGCGACCTTCCCCGGGTGGTCCCGCGCGATCCGCTTCGCGAGGTCCCGCGCCCACCCGATCTCCCGCAGGACGCGCTCAGGGGCGGGGTTCCCGTCGGCCTGATGCAGCCAGTCGCGCTCGAGCGCGGCGCGGGCCTCGTCCTTCGTCAGCGCGCGGGTCTCGGGCGTCGACGGGGTGATGTAGGGCGCGACGGGCTCGCGCACGTACGGCCGGAAGTCGATCCGGTCGCCCGCGTCCATGAGGGCCGCGTACCACTCAGGCCGATCGAGCGTCTCGGCCCCCCGCGCCCGGAGTTCCTTGAGGCGGTCGGCGACGCGCTGCGCCTCGTCCCACCCGGCCCGTTGCGCATCGCTCTGCTGGGCCCACTGCTCGGGCGTCAGGGGCAGGTACTCGAGGAGCAGCTCCGCAAGCAGGTCCGCCGCCGCGAGCCGGGGCTCGGCGTCTCCGTCCGCGATGTAGTCGGCTGGCGCCGTGCGCGTGTACTCCACGAAACGCGCGGCATCGGCGGGGAAGTCCGCCCGGATCCGGCCGTCCAGCATCTCGATGAGGTCCGCATCACCGGCGGCGCCCTCGGACGCGATCCGCGCGCGCGTGCGAGCCATCGTGTCGGCGAAGCTCTCCGCAGGCTCGTACACGCGGGCGAGTTCCTCGTTCAAGCGGGCGTTGGTTGCCGCGAGGGCCGCTCGTCCGCGCTCATGCTCCGCGACGATCTCCTCGGGTGCGAGCGCGCGCGCGTGCACACGGAGGTCGTCGATTCCGCCCTGCAGATGCTCGGACTGCCCATTCGATGAGCCAATGTAGAAGGGGGTGCTCGGGTCGACCGAGATGACGCCCGGCCGCGCGAGGGAGCCGACCTCGCGCCCGTCGAGATAGATGCGCATGGTCTCTCCGTCGAACGTGCCGACGCAGTAGTGCCACTGCCCGTCCAGGATCTCGCTCCGCTGGATCGCGGCGTCGCACTCGACGTACCCGTCGATGTTCAGGCCGAGCGCCAGAACCTGCCCGACGTTCTGGAAAGAGAACAGAACGCGCCGGTCGCTCTCCTGCCGGAGGATCTCGCGGTAATCGCCCATCTCGGCCGGCTTCACCCACACTGAGACGCTTGCGGCGTCGAGATCGCGGTCCGTGAGGCCGCCCGGCGTCGCGAGCGCATGCGCCCCCTGAAGACGGAGCGCGCCGCCGTGGACGCCCGCGCGCCGCGCCTGGTGGCTCGCGTCCACCGGCGCGTTTGGCCCGACGAGGCTCTGGCACGCAACGCCGGCGGGCTCGTCGAACGTCCAGTGGGCGAGGAGAGAGGGGTCAGCGGCATCGAGTTGGCCCATGCGCAGGCAGAAGAGGAGGGGGACAAGTCCGAGCGTCAGGATGGAGCCGCGTAACATGAGGGAACACCACTCCAGGAGTTGGGGTCTGCGATTCGAAGTGGAGATTTCCGTGCGACGGCCGGATGTCCTGTCGCCAATACCCGGACTCGCAGGGGGCCTACCCGGCGCTCCTCGCTAGTGTCTCCTAGTACACGGCCCCGACACGGAGGCCGGAACGGAGGGGTCGTATGGACTTTGGCTCGTGCTTGCACTGGTTCCTCGGAGCGCTCTGGCTGGTCTTCACCATCTTCGCGGTGATCCACATACTCTCCAGCCGGGCGTCGGTGGGGGCCAAGGCTGTATGGATCGTGCTGATCCTGATCTTCCCGTACGGCGGTCCCATCCTCTGGTTCTTCTTCGGACCCAGGGACCGACGCTGACGGAGGAGGGGCGGCCGACGGCGCGCCCCTCCTTCATCGCGACCACCCATTGGCGAGGCTCCCCCTGAGCGTCTCCGGGTCGGTTGTCGGCTGAAGGCAGGCCGCCTGTTGGCAGACGTACGCTGCCGCCCCGCCGTCCAGGGCCCTGCGGCCGTCGGTGATCTCGGTAAGTGCGCGAAGTCTGCCGTCCGCGCCGGAGGCCGGCGCGCGGACGAGCGCGACGTGGGGCGCCAGTCCCGCGTTCACGACGTCGAGCAGCGCTCCCGTCGTCGCGTCATGCGGGTTTCCGGCGATAACGACGCTGTAGCGCGGGCCTTGGAGCATCAGAGCCGCATCGGCAAGCAGCGGGACCGCGATCCCGCGCTCTCGGATGTCTCCCGCGAACGCGCGTACGGTTGCCGCGGCGGCCTCGCCGTAGAGCGCCTGGCCTGTCAGATCCCCCGCGAGGAGCAATGTTCGGGCGGCCATGGCAATGCCCGACGGCTCCGCGCCGTCATGCAGGTCGAGCCTGCGGCCGAGCGGCGCCGGGTGTCCCGCGGGCGTGAGGTAGAAGCCACCCCCGTCGCGCGCGAACTCCTTCAGGAGAACGTCCAGGAGTTCCAGGGCTCGGGCCAGATGCTCCGACGAACTCTCCGCCTGGAACAGCTCGAGCAGGCCCCGGGCGAGCGCCGCATAGTCGTCGAGGATCCCGACTCCGGTTGGCCGCCCCGCGTTCGAGGCGCGGAACAGCCTCCCGCTTTCGTCCCGGTGCACGCGCCAGAGGTAGTCCGCGGTTGCCCGGGCGGCGATGAGGCAACGCTCGTCTCCGAGGATGCGATACGCCTGTGCGAGCGCGATGATCGCGAGACCGTTCCAGGCCGTGACCACCTTGCGGTCGAGCGCGGGGGCCGCCCTCTCGGCGCGCCTCCCGCGGAGCGGCTCTCGCCAACGGTCGAAGAGCGCCCGCGCCTCGGGCTCCCACGCGTCCTCGGAACGCCGAGTCACGACGGATCCGTTCTCGAAGTTGCCGTGAGCCGTGACCCTAAGAAGGCGGGCGAGACTCTCTCCGTCCGGCCCGGCCAGCGCGCGGATCTCCTCGGGCGTCCAGACGTAGTAGGCGCCCTCCTCGCCGTCCGAGTCGGCGTCGAAGCTCGCGTAGAAGCCGCCCTCCGGGCCGGCCATCTCACGGAGCAGGAACTCGAGCGTGTCGCGGGCCGTGGTTGCGAAGCTGGGCTCGTCGAACACGGCCGAGGCTTCCAGATAGAGGCTCGCGAGAAGCGCGTTGTCATAGAGCATCTTCTCGAAGTGCGGGATGAGCCAGGTGGGCTCCACGGTGTAGCGATGGAACCCACCGCCGATGTGATCGTAGATCCCGCCATCGGCCATGGAGCCAAGAGTCAGCCGGACCGCGTCGCCAAGGCGCTCATCGCCCGTCTTGCGGTAGTGGTGCAGCGCGAACGTCCAGACCGGAACGGACGGGAACTTCTGGCGTCCCGCGAGCCCGCCCCAGTGCGGGTCATGGTGGCGGGCGAGGTCGAAGGCAAGGCGCGCAAGATCGTCGTCGGCGACGTCTCCGGCGGCTTCGGTGCGGCTCCGCTCGAGCACACTTCGGACCCGGGCCGCAGCTCCGAGGACCTCGTCCTTGCGGCCGTGGTAGATGCGCGCGAGTTCGACCGTGAGCCGGATGAAGGCATCACGCGGGATGTAGGTTCCGGCGTAGAACGGCTGGAGGTCCGGCGTGAGGAAGACTGACATGGGCCAGCCGCCGCTCCCGGTCATGGCCTGGAGAGCCTCCATGTAGGCGGTGTCGAGGTCGGGACGCTCCTCGCGGTCGACCTTGATGCAGACGAAGCGCTCGTTGAGCGTCTCGGCCGCTTCCGCGTCCTCGAACACTTCGCGCTCCATCACGTGGCACCAGTGGCAACTCGCGTACCCGATTGAGAGGAAGATGGGTCGGTCCCGCTCGCGCGCCTCCCGGAGAGCCTCATCGTCCCAGGGCTGCCAGTGCACGGGGTTTCCGGCGTGCTGCCGAAGGTAAGTGGACTGCTCCGCCTCCAGACGGTTGGTTGCGCGGTGTTCCGCTTCACGAGCGCCGGGCGCTGCCGTCATCGGGTGCCCCTCTCGATTCTCACTCCCAGAGTTAGAGGAACCTAAATCCAGTGGGTTTCGCGACTGAGTGGATGTTTCACGTGAAACATGTGTTTGCATTCACTGCCAAGCCCGACGCTTTGGGTAGGCGGCCCGTCCCGTGGCGCACGGATGCTGTGGCGCACTCCGAGCCATCCGGAGCCGTTCCCCCCGAGTAGGAGGCCGGTGTGTGGCCGACGTGTCGAGGGGCAGGCCAGCCGTTGCGGCGTTTGCTTCCGCTCTCCCTCGATACGCCGCAGACGACGCGGCTACTCGGGCTGAGCGGGGGGTGGGTAGCGTCGCCGACCAAGGCCCATCCCGTTCACCCCGAGTAGGAGGCCGGTGTGTGGCCGACGTGTCGAGGGGCAGGCCAGCCGTTG
>CAZCER010000049.1:4967-14355 GCA_964497385.1 uncultured Armatimonadia bacterium
CGGCGTTCCCTCCCGCTCTCCCTCGATACGCCGCAGACGACGCGGCTACTTGGACTGAGCGGGCGATGGGTGGCGTCGCCGAACAAGGGCCTTCCCGTCCACCCCGAGCAGGAGGCCGGTGTCTGGCCGACGTATGGAGGGGCTGCCGGAAGCTCACCCCGCCCTCAGCCTCAGGCTGTTCAGCACCACGGTGATGCTCGAAAGAGCCATGGCGGCGGCGGCGAGGGCCGGATGCAGGTGCGTGACAAAGGTGGGCAGTCCCTCCGCCCAAGCGAAGGCGCCTGCGGCGAGCGGGATCAGCGCAACGTTGTAGAAGAACGCCCAGAAGAGGTTCTGCCGGACCACGCGCATGGTCCGCGAGGAGAGCCGGATGGCTTCCCCGACGCCGCGCAGATCCGAGCGCACAAGCGTCACGTCGGCGGCCTCGAGCGACACGTCGGAGCCGGCTCCGATCGCGATCCCCACATCGGCCGCGGCGAGGGCCGGCGCGTCGTTCACCCCATCGCCCACCATGCCGACGATCACTCCGGCGGCGCGCTCGCGACCGATCGTCTCAAGTTTGCCTCCCGGGTCCACGCCGGCGATGACCGTCGAGACGCCGACGCTCCGGGCCACGGCGCTCGCGGCGCGCTCGTTGTCCCCCGTGAGCATGACCGTCCGCAGGCCCAGCCGCTCCAAGTCGACGAGCGCCTCTCGGGCTTCCGGCCGCACGGTGTCCGCGAGACCGAGCACTCCGGCCTCGTCACCGTCCACCACGACCGCCACGCACGTCTTGCCCGCCTCGTAGAACGCATCGAGGGCTCGCACGGTCGCCTCCGGCCAGTCGGCGCCGCGAGCGACCCACTCCGGCCGACCGACGCGAACCCGCCGGCCTTCGACCTCGGCCTCGATCCCCCACCCGGGGTGGTTCGTGAGGCTGGTCGGCGGGGTGAGCGGCAGGCGGCGTTCCTCCGCCGCGCGCACGATCGCCGCCGACAGCGGGTGGGCGGAGCCCGACTCCGCCGAGGCCGCCAGCCGCAACGACTCCTCGTCGCCCACCCAGTCGGTCACGACCGGAGAGCCTTCGGTGAGCGTCCCTGTCTTGTCGAACACGATGGTGCGCATCCGGTGTGCGAGTTCGAGGGCCTCGGCGTTCCGGAAGAGGACGCCCCGTCGCGCGCCCTGTTCCGCGCCGACCATAACGGCCATGGGCGTGGCGAGTCCGAGCGCGCACGGACAAGCCACGACGAGCACCGCGACCATACGCATCATGGCTTCGACGGCATCGCCGCCGACCAGCCACCAGAGGATGAACGCCAGAGCGGCCACCGAGACGATCGCGGGCACGAAGACGGCCGCTACGCGGTCGGCGAGACGCTGCACCGGCGCCTTGCTCGCCTCGGCTTGTGAGACCAGGCGCGCGATCCGGGCGACGGCCGTCTCCGACCCGACGCCGGTCGCGCGGACGGTGACCAGACCGTCGAGGTTCAGCGCGCCGCCAAGCACGGGATCCCCCGGCGACTTGGGCGCCGGCGCGGACTCCCCGGTCACCATGCTCTCGTCGGCCGAACTCGCGCCGGATTCGATGGTTCCGTCGACGGGGAAGCGCTCCCCGGGGCGGACGGCAACCCGGTCGTCCACCCGGAGGGCGGCGGCCGGAACGTCGCGCTCGGAGCCATCGGGAACGATCAGGTGGGCGGTCTTGGGCGCGAGGTCCATGAGAGCCCGGACGGACGAAGCGGCTCGGGCGCGGGCGGAAGCCTCAAGGGTCTTCCCCACCTTGATGAGCGTGAGGATCATCGCCGCGGTCTCGAACTGGAGATGCCCCGAGAGCCCAGGCAGCGCGAGGACGGCCACCGAGTAGACATAGGCGGTGGTCGCCCCCAGCGACACGAGGACATCCATGTTCGCGGAGCGGTTCCGGAGGCTCTTCGCGGCCCCGACGTAGTAGCCCCAGCCGGTGTAGAACTGGACCGGCGTGGCGAGAGCGCAGAGCGCCCAGCCGAACCAGTCGCCCGATGGAAGCCGTCCCGGCGCCGCGACCTCGACGGCGTGGGCCAGCACGAGCGGCGCGGTGAACACGACGCCAACCCAGAGGGCGCGCCGCTGGGCCCGCACCTCGCTCTCGCGGGCCGCGCGCTCCAACTCGTCGGCGGTTTCCGCTTCGCCATCGGACACGACGGCGCGGAAGCCGGCCCGCTCAATCGCCGAGGCGATCCGGGACACGGACGTCTTGGCCGGATCATAGTCCACGACGGCGCGTTCGCTGGCGAGGCTGACCGAGACGGACGCGAGTCCCGGCACATTGCGCCTCAGCGCCCGTTCAACGCCGGCCGCGCAGTTGGCGCAGGTCATTCCGAGGACGGGGATCTCGGTGCGCTCCATGTGGGGCGGGTCACCTCCCGGTGCGCGTTCAGGAAGGATACCCCGGAAGCGGTTAGTACTTGCGGCGCCTTTGCGCGCGTGTATGGGCGGTGAACGCGAAAGAGAGCACCCAGATGAAGCCCACCCCCGCGAAAAGGGCGTAGGCGGTTGTGCGGACGTCGATGGCGAGAAGGTAGGTGCCGTAGGCCACCATCAGAAGCGACAACACGAGCACCACTAGAATGGTGGCCTCTGAACCGGTTGTCTTGGGTCCCTTGGGTCTCGGCATCGTTGCCACCAATTCCGAAGGGACCCTAACGATTCCTCCGCTTCGCCGCCCGAAGCCGGCTCGACCTAGCGGGAGCGCTCCACCGCAGCGCGGCGCGCGCCGCGGCGAGTCAGCACCTCCACGACCGACGTGGGGTCAGAGGAAGCGCACACGTCGGTCGCCGCGCGGCTCTCGAACACGGCCGAAAGCGCTCGGGCGATGTCGGTGTTGTCGATGTACGGGCCACGAACGGGGTCGGTGCGGAGCGCCATGTCCTCGAACAGGCCGGCCCCCGCGCCGTTCGCGAAGAACGGGACGAGGCTGTTCGTGTGGTCGTCCGCGTGGAACTCGAGGCCGGGCTGCACACCCTTGCCCCTGTTCTCCACATCGTTCCAGAGGGGCTTGCCGTCCACTTCTCCGGAACCCGGCCCGGTGACATAGCCGCATTCATGATCGGCGGTGACGATGAGCAAGGTCTCCCCCCAGCCGCCGTGGCTCTCGATCCACTCGACCACCGCACGGACGGCGTGGTTGAAGTCGATCTCCTCCTCGATCAGGCGTCCGGGCTGGTTCGCGTGCCCGGCCCAGTCGATGGCCCCGCCCTCGATCATGAGCGCAAACCCGTCCGGGTCGCCGTCCAGGACGTTGACGGCCGCCAGCGACATCTCCGCGAGGGTCGGCGCCGACTCGTTCCGGGGCGCTGCGAAGGCGTCCGCTTTGTCGTCGCCGGAGCGCTTCTCGTTCAGGGTGCTGGCCACTTGCGGAACACCGACTACGCGCGGGGGCGCCTCGCCGGTTGCCAGGCGCTGGAAGTCCTCGCGCGTCTCGACGAGCGTCCATGGATCGGCGTCGCCGTCGTCGTCCGCGTCCGCGCCGGCCTTTCCGGACCGAAGGCTCTCCCAGGTCTCCTTGCCGCCAACGTAGCGGAAGCGGGCCTCGTCCGCATCGTCCGCCACGGGCTTGCCGTCGTCGTCGAAGTGCGGGTGACCGCAGCCCATGACGACGTCGATGGCGCTCCGGAGGAGCATCTCGTTCGCGATCCCGCTGTAGTCGTCGCGATCGGGATTGTGGGCCACGAACCCTGCCGGAGTGGCGTGCGAAAGAGGAACGCTCGTGACGACGCCCGTCGCCAGGCCCTGTTTCTCGGCCAGTTCGAACGCGTGGGTCACCGGGACGACGGCGTCCCCGCCGGAGGGACGGACCACGCCGATGGCCCCGTCGTAGGTCTTGCGGCCGGTCGACATGGCGGTGGCGGCCGCGGCGGAGTCGGTAGGGCTGTCGAGGACCCAATCAAAAGAGCCCCACGCCGCATCCGGGTCGTAGCCGTGGCCGTCGGCGGAGAATGTGGCCATAGCGATCCGGACCGGGAACCGGTGGTAGACCTGGGCGTCCGGTCGGCCATGCTCGTAGACGTCGGCCGCCTGGATGTGTTGGTAGCCGCATCCGTCGCTGATCATGACGATGACGTTCCGCACCTGCCGGAGTTCGTTGAGTTCGGCGCGAGGGTAGCACGGCCACGCCATGAGGAGCACGGAAACGGCGGCGGCCAGAACGACGTGCACGCGGAAGCGCTCAAACGGGCTGGACACAGCGCGATCTTCCTCTCAACCACAACCTGTGGCCCCGAGGATCCCGGGGCGCCAGGCGAGCGCACCTTACGACAGCGATGTTAGGGCAGGGCTAGGTAGTTGTTAAGAACCCCTAACTACGGTGCCGGCTGCGGCGGGCGAGTCGCGACGGTCCTGCCCGAAGGTCGGTGGGTATGGAGGACTGAACGCGAATACAGCGCAAGAGTCAGGGCGTCGGCGCACCGCGCGCCGGCGAAGCGGCCTCCGGGTCGCGCCCATCCCCAGGAGGTGGAACGAATGCATCGCGCGCACGTCGTCCTCGCACTGTCCTGCATGGCCATCGTGGCCGTAGGCGCGGCCGCCGACTCACCGCTCACGAGCACCCGGTTCGCGAGCGCCTACGAGGACTACGGGATCGTCCGTGAGGCGATCGAGTCCGGCGTTCTGACGGACGCGCTCGCGGAGTATCTGGCGGATGAGGAGAACCCGCTCGACGTGAAGGCCGCCGTCGTGAACGGGCTGGGCTGGGACATCGACGGCAAGCGGAACGCGGCGCTGTTCGCGGAGTACTGCCTCCCGGACGCCGAGGAGGGGCTCGATCCGGCGGATCTCACGGGATCGGAAGCCTTCGTTCTGGGCTACCTGGTTGCCATGGACGACTACAACGCGCCCGAGGACGCTTTGCCGTTCCTGGAGCGGGCGCGGGGGGAACTCTCCGAGAGCTTCACGGTGGCCATGGTCCACGCGCTGGTGCAGGCGCAGGCGGGCTTCGAGGAGACGGACGACTGGCCCAATCTGTGGGCGATGGTCGCTTCGGTCGTCGAGGACGAGTCCCTCAACGGAGACATGCGCCTCGGCGCCCTGCGGGTCATCACTGAGTACATGGTGCTCTACGCCGAGGAGTAGCGCTCAGCGCCGGGACGGCGCGGGCTAAGGGCCTCCGGCCGATTCGCCGATACTGAATCTGCGGATGCAGGCTTGGAGGTGCGTGACATGGCGTCGTCCATGGCCATTTCGGGACTGGCGTCGGGGCTCGACACGGATGCCATCGTCGAGGCGACGATGGCGGTCTACCGCCGTCCCCTGGATGCCCTTGAGAAGCAGGTCGAGGATCTTCAGTTCGAGCGCCAGATCCTCCGCGACCTGAACGATGAGCTGTACAAGCTCCAGCAGGTCTCGCTGAACCTGCGGCTCGAGTCGACCTTTCGGTCGAAGCTGGTTACCTCGTCGGACGAGTCGATCGTGACGGCGACGGCGACGACGGAGGCCCTGTCCGGCACGCACACGGTGAAGGTGAAGGCGATCGCCGAGGCCGCGCAGGCCTACGGCGACGTCACAACCGTGTACCGTCGCACGGATCTCACGTCCACGGCGGGGCTCTCGCTCGCAGGTGGGGAGACGCACGGCGGGACCCAGGGCACGCACACGGTGGAGTTCACAAGCGGCCGCGCGGGCAAGATCGTGGGCTGGGTCGGCAACATGAACCTGGACCGCACGCTCGGCTCCTACGGGGTCGAGAACGCCGGGAACTTCACGATCCGTTCGAACGAGACCCTGACCACGCTGACGGGCATCGACGAGGAGTCGACGATCCGCGAGTTCATCTACGCGCTGAACACGTCGGGAGCGGGGGTCGTGGCGGAGGTTCGCGACGGACGGGTCGAGATCACGGGCGCGACCGGGGGCCTCGACTTCTCGATCTTCGACTATGACGACAACTACACGGACTCGATCGCGGGCGAGATCTTCGGTGCGACCTCCGAGCGCCTGTCGGTGTCGCAGATCATCGGGAGCCGGAGCGTCACGGCGACGAAGACGCTCGCGGGCCTCGGGGTCGTCGGCGGCGCCGGGATGACCTTCGTGGTCGACGGCGCCGAGTACAGCGTGACGGGCTTCGGTGGAGCCGCGACGGTCCAGGACCTCGTCGACGCGATCAACGCGACGGTCCCGGCGCTCGAGGCCCAGATCGCCAACAACCGCCTGGTCATCAGCTCCAGGATCGTGGGACAGAGCTTCGAGATCTACGGGGACAACGGGACGACCGACGCGGCGGCGCAGATCCTCGGGATCTCCGGCGCGCAGAGCACACAGGGGCTGCGGGCGAACGAAGCGGCCATCACCGTCAGCGCCTCCAGCGGCGCGCACATGGTCGGCGGGGTGGACCTGCTGGCCGACAGCCCGCTCTCGTCCTACGGCGTCACCACAGCGAACGGCCTCACGATCACGGCTGAGGATGGTTCGACCTACACCGTCGACGGGCTGACGATCTCCTCGACCGTCCAGGACCTGGTGGACGCGATCAACGAGAACTGCGACGCGGTGCATGCGCAGATCCTTGGCGGCCGGCTGATGCTCTACGCGACGGACGGGGGCCGCAACTTCACCCTTAACGACGTGAGTCAGAGCACGGGCGGCGTCGCGAGCCAGCTCCTGGGGCTCGTTAGTCGCGACGGCGCGGCGTCGGCGATCCTCCAGAGCACGAGCGATCGGGCGTGGGGCGCGGCGGTCATCACGGACGCCTCGGACGGGAAGAACGGCTCGATCCTCGGGTGCGCTCCGGCCGCCGGCGATCTCGTTCTGACGAATGACCTCAACTTCTACGGGGTGACGACGCTCAACGGGTTCACGATCTCGGTGAACGGCGCCCAGACGACGCTGGCGATGGCCGGCACGGACACGATCGAGGACCTGATCCGTGAGATCGACGCGATCGACGGCGCCAAAGCGACGCTCTATCGCGGCAAGCTCCTGATCGAGGCGGAGGACGGGAACGCGAACATCCAGGTCTCAGACACGGACTACGCGAACGGCGTCGCGCCGCGGATCCTGGGCCTCACGGCGGCGCGCGCCTCGGTCGCTGAGATCGTCGGAGGGACTACGGGCCTGACGGGCGCGACGGTCCTCAACACGCTAGGCGTCAGCTCGACGAGCGGGTTCACGCTGGTGGTGGGCGACACGGGCCACACGATCACCGGCGTCGCGAGCACCGATACGGTGCAGGACCTGATTGACGCGATCAACACGGCGGCGCCGGAGCTTTCGGCGAGTCTGACCTCGGACGGGCGCCTTTCGGTGCAAGGGCTTGCTCCGGGCGTGAACTTCCTGATGCGCGACGCGGATTACTCTGGAACCATCGCGAGCGAGGTCTTCGGGCTGACGCGCTACCAGGACACCCTTGAGCCTCCGACCGGCAACGCGAACGTTACCGCCGCGACCACGGGCGCGGCCATCATCGGCGAGGACGTCTCGGCTTCCGGCGGGCTCACGAGCCTGCTGTCGGCTTTCGGCGTCTCGACGACGAAGGGCGAGTTCCGGTTCACCTACCGGGGCGCCGAGATCGATGTCTCCTTCGATGGCTCCACGGACACGCTTCAGGATCTGATCGACCGCATCAACGCGACGGGAGCGATCCGCGCCGACTTCGTCGGGGGCCACTTCCTCGTCTCGGCGGCCGACCCGCGCGAGAACTTCGCGATCGAGGCCACGACGACGACGTACAACGCGGGGAACGGCTTCCAGGAACTGCTTGGGCTCGACGCCGCGCAGTCCACGGCCGATGACGCCTCCGGCGACGCGATCGTGGTCGCGGCGTCGACCGGGGAGTACACGGCGAGCGACGTCGTGCTTTCCTCGACCGGCGGGAGTCCGGAGTTCCACGCGCAAGTCGGGAACGAGGGTTCCGTGCTCGAGGACCTCTTCGACAGCGCGATGCTCCAGGGCTCGGGCGCGAACCTCTCGTTCACCAGCGGGTACGGCTATCTCTACACGACGGCCGAACTCGCGACCGGCGTGGAGACCGCCTCCCTCATCACCGGCGCGTCCCCGGGGCAGAGGGAGGCCTTCGACCTGACCGAGGTCAGCTCCCCCACGGGCACGGCCCTCGGGCTGGTCGCGAACGCGATCTACGAAGGGGCGCTCTCGGACACCTACTACGTGGAGTTCACGGACGCGACGCACTACGTGCTCCGCGACGAGGACGGGAATCACCTCGGGGCCCCGGTCTCGGACGGCGCCGTCTTCACGGCGTACGCCGACTCGGCGCTCGCGGGCAGCGCGTTCACGTTCACCTCGGATGCGCTCTCGCCGCCGGTCCCGGCGCAGGGCGACACGTGGTCGTTCATCCTCGGGATCGATTCGACGAAGACCTTGGCCAAGGCCGGCTTCGCGACGCCGGCGAGCGCGTCGACCAACGGCACGTTCACGATCAACGGCGTGCAGATCACGATCGAGGACTACGCGACCGAGACGGTCGAACTCGTGCTCGCGAAGATCAACTCGGCGGGGGCCGGCGTGATCGCGACCTACGACGCCGCGAAGGACCAGTTCCTGGTCAGCTCGACGAGCCTGGGCGCGGACTCGGAGATCACCCTCGGGAGCGCGAACGACTCGAGCAACTTCCTGACCATCGCGCGGATCGACGCCGCGAACGGCGGCGTGCAGACGGTCGGCGCATCGAACGCGACGGTCGACACCACCGCCAAGATCGTGGGTTCGGGCATGACCACCAAGCCGACAAGCGGCACGTTCACGATCAACGGCGTGAAGCTCTACGTGGACAGGGCGAAGGACACGCTCGACGACGTGATCGAGCGCATCAACAACTCGGGGGCGGGCGTCATCGCGGCCTATGACGCCTCCGCTGACCGGCTGGTGCTGAAGAACGACACGGAGAACCCGAACACGAAGACCAACACCCAGAAGATCAGGGTCGGGAGCGCGACGGACACTTCCGACTTCCTGCAGGCGCTCCGGATCCTGACTTACGACGAGCTGGGCGTCGAGAAGGCGGTCGGCGAGGCGGGGAAGGACGCGACGGTCGTCGTCGACGGGATCACCTACACGCGGACGACGAACGTGATCGACGACATCCTGACGGGCGTGACGCTGACGCTCAACGGCGTGGACCTCGATAAGACCGCGACGATTCAGGTGCAGCCGGACACCGACCGCGGTCTCGAGGCGCTCGCGGACTGGATCGCCAAGTGGAACGAGACGGTGGAGACGCTCAACCCCGACGCCCTCACCGATGAGCAGAAGAAGTACCTGGAGGAGCTAACCGACGACGAGCGCGACAACATGACTTTCACCGAGATCGAGACCTACGAGGCCTTGCACGAGGCCTACACCACCCAAGAGCAGTTCCGCAGAGACGCTACGCTCAGGCGGCTGTTCCAGAGCCTCTGGACCTACGCGACGGATCCGATCACCG
>CAZCER010000050.1:0-3932 GCA_964497385.1 uncultured Armatimonadia bacterium
CGTGGCTTAGCTTCCTCTACTCGTAGTAGAAGACGACGTTGATCTTGCGGACCGTCAAGTCTCCAAGCGGAACGTCGTCGGTCAACCTGCCCCCGACGCGGAACGTCGCGTTCTCGGCGAAGAACTCGGCCGTCTTGCTTGTGATGTCGATGACTCGGTCGGCGTCGGGATCGAAGCCCCCGACGGTGACGCTGTCTACGACGAGCGGGTCGAGCACGACGGGGAGCGATCTCTCCGTGAGGAAGAACTCGAACCTGTTGCTCGCAAGCGGGACGTTGTTCTCGACCGTATAGCGCAACTCGACCTTGCGAATCCCGGCGGCGAGCGCCGCTTCGGGCACGGCCTCTTCATCGCTGATCGCCTGCTGGGTCGTAACGTCGAAGCTCGGGAACTTCGCGGTCGCGCTCTGGTAGCCGGACGCGTCATCGCCCGCGCCGCCCCCGCCGGCGCACCCCGACCAACCGCACAGCGCGGCGCAGACACCGACGACAGCCCAACCCGACAGCCGACTCATGGACATGGTTGTTTCGCGCTCCCCCTCAGAGACAAGAGAGCCGCCGCGTCGGTGGACAGCGGCGGCTCAGCGGACTAGGCCTAGAGGCCGAGGTTCAGTCAAAGCGGCGTCTGGAACTCCAACCAGAACTTGGGGCGGGAGCCGATGTCGGTCGGCATCCCCAAGTGAAGGTCGCTGGCCTCGCTGTACCACTGGTTTCGCGAATCGCTGTAGTACTCGGCGAGCGGTCCGGCGTCCACCACGATGAGCGACAGGCTGCGGTCCTTCTTCGCACCCCACGCGTGGCGATAGCCGAGCGCGAACGAGTCTCCCAGGGGATGGCCCACATCGCCCGCGGTCACGGTATTGCCGTAGATGGGCGAGTTGCCGCTCCAGGTGCGGTACTTCAGGGTGAGCTGATGCTCGGGCGCGATCTGCCAGCTAAGGTCCGCCTGCCAAGCCAGGAGGTCCGCCCCGGTCGAGTTGAACCGCGTGTGCGCGCGCGAGAGCGAGAGGCTGCTGCCCGAGCCGAACGCGTAGGAGATCGAGTACTTGGTCTGCCAGTTCTCGGCCCAGTTCCAGGTCGTCGGCCGCAGGTAGTCGCTCTGACGGCCTGAGAAGAGCATGCTTCCGAACTCACTCGCGACGATGTAGTCCTGCGGAAGCGCGTTCTCCGAGAGCGAGACCGACGCCACAAGGCCCTTGGTCAGGGGCATCTCGGCTTTGTACTCGCGCGAGGACCCGAGCCAGACAAAGGGCCTGGAGCCCGCCTTCGCCGCCTCATCGTTCAGCAGCGGATTCTTACGCCACTCTACCCCGAGGGTGGCGGAACCGACCTTCCCGCGGACCCAGGCCGAGCTGTTTGTGAAGCTCAGCTCGTCGCCGGCGCCATAGTGCTCAAACGAGCGGACGCCCGCCACGATTCGGTCCTCGGGAGCGTTGTACTGCGCGGCCCACGAGTAAGAAGGGCGGAGGACGTTCCAGCGGTCGACGTTGCGGTACTGCATGCCCCAAAGCGTGAGTTGGCCGGGGATGGGGTCGCCCAGCTTCACGGTCTTCCTCGCGCCGAGCTTGTAGGTCTGCCCGAGCGACTCATCGTTGAGCGTCGTGTTCTCCCACCCGGTGATCAGGTGCAGCGACCCGACGTTGCGGATGTAGTTGAACTGCATCTGCTTTCGGGTGAAGTCCTGGCCGTACGGGTTGGCGTTGTTGCCGTTGCGGTCCTGGTAGCCTCCCGTTTGGCTCAACCAACTGACGCCGGTGTTCCACTCCCCGCCCAGGGCCGCTCCGTTGAAACCGAGGCTTCGGTGCAACGACACGCCGCCGTGCGCGTCCCGCTCTCGCTGATACGTGGCGGTCGAGAGGTTCACGCCCTCGAAGATCCGGAAGCCGGGGATCGCGACGTTCGAGGTGAGCCGCTGGAGCCCGCGCGCGTCCGTCGTCTCCGCGGCAAGAGAGCCCTGCAGCGAAATCGGACCGCCCACGCGGACGTTGCTGAACGAGAGCGTATGGCTCTCCGACGGGTCGAGCGTCGTGTCTTCATACTCGTACCGCTGGTTCGAGTAGTTCAGCGACATGCCCGCGACCGAGAGATTGTCCACAGCGGTGAGCCGGTCGGTGCGCGTCGGCGTCTCGATGCCGCTCAAGCGGTCGAGAGCGTTCCACTGATGGTTGGTGACGCGGAGCATCGGAGGGTTGTCGCCGCCGGCGAGTCGCTGCGAAAGACTCAGCGTCTGATGCGTCGTGACGGTGTCGGCGCCGGCGTCCTCCAACACGTCCCTCTCGGTGGCCCCCGCAATCGGAACCGTCGGGGGTCTGGTCGCCGCAAGCGTGTTCTCGGTGTAGCGCACTTCGGGGCCGCCGCCGGGAGTGTCGAGCTGCACGTTCTCCAGCGTTTCCGTCAGCCGGAGATTGTCGCTCAAGCGCTCCTGGGAGAACTCGCTCTTCTCGTACGAGAGCCAGTTGACCGGTCGGAAGCCATAGGCGTTGTAGCCGATCTCCACTCCGGTGAAGCCGCTCAGATCGGTTCGGCCCTTGTTCGCCGCGACGCCGGAGGTCTCGACCTCGAAGGACTGCCACGCGCCGGAGTAGGCGCCGCTCCACCACTTGCTCGCGAGGTTGCGGCCGCCCCACCGCGTCGTGTCCTGCAGGAAGGCCTGCACATCCTCATTCACGCCCGACCCGCCGACGGCGCTGTAGTTCGCGTCCATGCGGACCGAGCTGGAGGTGTACCAGATCTTGTCGGTCTCCGGGCTTCCGTAGCGCAGACCGCTCCACACGAGGTCGCGCGCGTCGCCCTCGGGCGCGAGGCCCGCGGCGTCCCCCGCGCGAAGGCCGGCCGTCGCCCCGCCCGAGAGGAGGTACGTGTTCACGAACTCGTCGCGGTAGGACGACTCGCCCCCCGCCTCCTCGTTCCGGACGGTTCCATACGTGAGCTGGAGCTTGCCGACGGTCATGTCCGTGATGGAGAACCCGTACTCGTGGCGCTGACCGGGAGCTACCGAACCGCTGAGGCCGCGCAACGCGGAGAGCGCGTCGGCGGTCGTCCCCGCTCCCGTCAGGGCCGCCTCGCGACCGTAGTACATCTTGAACGGGAGGACGCTCTGCCCACCCGAGCCGATCGGAAGCGTCACCGCGGCGTCGGGCCGCGCAATGAGGCCCATGGAGAGGACGTTGGCCTCGGCCCCCGTCCCTACGGTGTACGCGAAGCTCGCGTCGATCGCGGAGCCCGGCGGCACGTCACGGAGGAAGCGCACGAGATACTGCTGCGTTCCGGCGACCCGACAGACGGCGAAATCCGTCGGGAGCAGCGCCTGGCCGTCCACGCGCACACGAACGGTTCCGGAGACGATCTCATAGGCAGGCTGGCCCTCGGCCGGGGCCGGGACCTCGAGCGTGATGCGGCCCGATCCATCGTAGACGTAGGGGCCGTAGTTGTCCCAGAGCGGCGCGGGAGGCATGCCGATGGAGGTGGCCTCTCCAGCCTCCTCCCCGCTCGCGGCGCGGATCGCGTCCTGGATGCGGGATCCCCCGCCCTCGGCCGGCGGCGGTTCCTCCTGGCCGTACGCAACCACGGCCGTCGTGAGAGCCACGGCGACCAGCAGCTTCGGCAGGGCAAGCGTCGTCAGTCTCATGGGGTTCAAGGCCCTCCGTTCAGGCGTCGCAGGCGACGCGTCCGAACGCCACAACTCAATACAGGCGGGAAGGTCCCGACGGTTCAAACGGCTCAGCGCCGGTCGAGCCGGACGCGAGACGGATCGTTTCCGCCTCCACAACCTCGTAAGTCGGCTGCGACACGACCACCGAAGGCGAGGCCTCCGAGCTTGGTCCGCCAACCGCTGAGACCGCGACGAGGTGGTCGAACGCGCGCATCTCCAGTCCAAGACGCGAGCGACGCTCCGTCGCGAGCGATTCCGACGGACGAACGGGCTCAGGACCG
>CAZCER010000050.1:3942-14351 GCA_964497385.1 uncultured Armatimonadia bacterium
GGGCGCCCCCCCCGCGTTGGCCCCCCCCCCCGCTCCCCCCGCCCGGGGGGGTGCCACCGCGCCAACCCCCCCCCCACCCCCCCCCCCCCCCCCCGCCGCGAGCGATTCCGACGGACGAACGGGCTCAGGACCGGAGTCGAGCGTTGAGGGCTCCGACGCCTGCCCTCCGGCAGCCGGCCCTGTCGGGGCGGACGGCCGCGGAGCGCTGGCGTAACTGCGCACGCTTACTCCACGCCCGGCGGCGTACCGTGGGGCACTCGACGTCCTTGGGGCCACGCCCTCGCGCCGCGCCCCCGCCACCGGTTCCGACGGTGCGACCGCCGCGAACGTTCCCGGAATCGCGGGATAGCCCGAACCGGGACTCCCGTAGGTCGGACCGGCGGCGACCGCGTCAGCCTCGGAAGCCTCCACGAAGACCATCGACTGCGCGGCCGGGGCCTCGGGCTTCCCGCCCGCGCCCACATGCACACCGAGCAGGAACAGGCAGAGGCCGGCGGCCGCCAGAGCGCCGGCCGGCGCGATCCACGGGGCGAAGCGCGCGCGCATGGAGCGTCCGCGACTCGGCGCTTCAACGCCATACTTGGCCGCAAGAGCCTTCATGCGCCTTGCCAGTCTCAACGATGGCTCAGCGCGGTTCCTGAGCAGAGCCGAATCCACGGCCATGTAGGCGCGGTAGTCTCGCGCGCAGGCAACGCACTCGTCGAGGTGCGACCGAGCGGACTCGGCGTCCTCCGGCGAGAGGGCGCCGTCCAGCAGCGCGGAGAGATCCGGCGCCATCAGGTAGCACGCGTCCGGCTGCGTTCGAGGCTGCGGAGGAAGCAGCGACTCGATCCGCGCGAGCACCGCGTCTCCCACCGGCGGCGCCAACGCGCGCAAAGCCGCCTCAGCCGAGGCGCCCAAGTCCAAGCGCTCGAGAAGATCGCGCTCGCACTCGGGACACTCGGCGGCATGGGCCTCCACCGAGAGTGTGGCTCCGTTCGGGGCCACTCCCTCGACATAGGCGTCACTGTTCTGCCGGAACTCGCCGCACGTCATGTTCGCGCTCGCTCCTTGACGGTCCGCTCTCAAGGCGCCACCGGTGAGTCGTCTCCACACCAGGTCGGCGGCCCGTCGTCTATCCCATGCTTCCGGACACCTGGGGAAGGGCCTGGTTGCACACAAATGGCGACCGCGGCGGACGAGCGGCCCCAGCCGAGGCTACGGAAGCCGCACGTAGCGAAACGCCGTCGCGTGGGGCCAATAGCCCTCGTTCATCCACTCCGCGCGCGCGGCGGCCATGAGCCAACCCGACCGCCCCGCCCCATCGCTCGTCACGGTCCAGGCGACCGGGATGCGACGCACCCCGTCCTCGCCGGTCTCGGGATTCGGGGGCGGGATGTCGACAAGACCGCCGGAGGCGGACTGGGCCTGCATCCCCGGCGCCGTGACCGCCCACGCCGAGACGCCTCGCACCGTGATCCCGCGGGACGCGGTCGCGGGGTCTGCGGTGATGTTCCGGACCACCAGGTTGCCCCGGAGAGTCTCGCCGGTTACGGGCGATCCTTCGGTCTCGAGCGTCACCGACACCGGCACCCGACCCCACAAGGCGCGCACGTCCGTATAGGCGGCAGCGCCCGCAAGGGCCCACTCCTCGCCCCAGTACGGGTCGTTCAGGTAGTCGTAGAACGAGGCCGACGCGCGCTGGAGGTCATGACAGAAGACCCCGACCGGCGGGACGTACTCCGCTCCGGGGATCGGGCTTCCCGCTTCGTCGCGGGGCTGGTAGGCGAACTCCTTCAAGGCCATGTGGATGCGGTCGTAGAACCGCTGCGGAACGGGGGGATCGGTGAGGCACCGCGACGGGTCGGCCACCATCTGGTTGTAAAGGTAGTCGACCTGGTTGCCGGGCGCGAGGTTCAGGTGCGGACTGAGGCTCGCGTAGGCCCGCCAGTTCTCCTGCGAGGAGGTCATGTACGCCTCGAAGAGCCGCTGCGTCGGCATCTGGTAGAGCATGGGCGCGATCAAGTCGGCGCCGGCGTCCTGGTACATGTACGGATCTTGGCCGTGCTCCATCCCGTGGCTTGCGGAAAGGGTGAACGCGAAAAGCGGCTTGCGGCACTCGCTGCGCTCAATGATGTCACGGATGTTCAGAGCCACGCGATGGGCGCGCCACCAGCCCCACAGCCGCCAAACCTGCAGGTCCGTCTTGCTCGCAATGTCGCTGCACTGTCCGCGGAGCCACTCTTCCCGCGCCTCCTGGTCGAGCGCGTCCCAGTCTTCGGGAACCGGCGGATGGACGTCGCGGACGAACTCGTTCACCGCGTCGAAGGTGGGCTCCGCGTCGCGGATGTAGTCAAAGCCGATCATATCCACGTTGTCGTTCCGGTTCAGCTCGGCGACGGCCGCGGCAAGGTCGTTCACGCGCCGCTCGTCCAGCAGCGACGGGACGTTGAGAAGCGTCTTCTCGTTGCGGTACGCGTAGGTGTAGTCCGGAAGCAGATCGAGCGGCCCGACCACCTTGTAGGCCCACGCGTAGACCCCGAGACGCATTCCGCGGCGATGAGCCTCCGCCCCGAGCGCGCTGACCGGCGCCGTGTTGCCCGCATGCCAGGGCGAGCCCTCGCGAAGCGGGCCAAAGGCGGCGCTCGTGATGTAGCCCGAGTACCACACCGTGTCCGCGTCAAACCAGTTCTGGGCCCAGTCGAACATGCCGGTCCAGTCGGTGAGATCCTCCGAAACACCCTTGCGGCCGAGAGGCTTGCGCACCTCGCAGGCAAACAGGTTCGGGGTGAGGATCTCCCACGTCACCACGCCCATGCCCGGCGGGCCGCAGTCCGGTTCGCGGCCTTCCATCTCGTGACGTCCGCAGATCCGGAACTCGCGCTCCCCGCGGGCCGGGTGCAGCGCGTTCTCATCGGGCCGGTAGGCGCTCGTGTCGCGCGGGGCGTCGTCCTTGTCGGCTGCCTCCGCGTCTTCGAGCCGCAGCCGAGGGTCGCGGAGGGGTTCCGGAGGCTCCCGTTCGGCGGCCCAGTCGTAGTCCTCGGGGAAGTCCGTCACGGGCAGATCCACCGAGCAACGCGCGGTGTAGACGCCCGTCACCCCGTAAGGGGGGATCCAGTTCCCCTTCCACGACTGCGCCGACTCATCATAGGTGAGGCCCACTTCGCGCCGACGTCCCGCGTCATTGACCTGGTTCTCCCCCATGTAGATCCGCAGCCGCGGCTTGCGATCGGCGACAGGCGCGCCGTCCTTGTCGCGGACGCGCACCTCAATGGGGACGACCTCATACCGGTAGAAGGCGCGGAGGCCGTCGAGTTCGACCGCGTCGGAGTCCCCGAACGCGATGTCCACGAGCTGCGGGGTCGTCGCGACCCCGTGCTTCAGTTGCGCCAGAAGCGAGCGGATCGTGCCTCCCAGGAAGAACCAGAACAACAGCAAGCCCAGACCGGTGTACCCGCACACCTGGATCCATGCCGGTCGGCGCCGGCGTATAAGCGTTGCTGTGACTGGTCTGCCCATGGGTCATCATCCACGCGGCCGCGAGGGAAACGCCCCGCCGCGTCTTTGGTGTACATAGAAACACGGGAAGGCCAACCGCCTTCCGCGCCTGGCGTCCTCCCCTGGCTTCAGCCGTCGGCCCGGAAGTCCTTCGCCCCCGAATCCACGCGGCGCTTCCGAACCGCGCGGCGCCTCATTTCGCTTACATCTCCGAAGCCAACGAAGGAGGCCATGCCCTTGTTCCGCGAGATCCTCGGATCGCGCGGGCTCCGCCGAGCCTGCGCGACTGTCCTTTGCGCGCTGGCGCTCGGCGTGAGGCCCGCGCCCGCGGCCGGCCCTCAGCCGGTGCGCGCCGTCTGGGCTCACGCGTCATCCACGCGCACCCCGGCCGAGTGCGACCGCCTCATCCAGGACGTGCAGGCGGCTCATCTCAACTGCATCTACTGGCTCGGCTTCTACTGGGGAGGCAAGTGTTTCTTCCGCACGCCGCACGCGTCCATGCCCTCGAGCGTCCAGCCGGGCTTCGACCCCCTCGCCTACCTCATCGAGAAGGGCCACGCCAAGGGCGTCGAGGTGCATCTGCGCTTCGTGAACGGAGAGAACGGCAGCCGCGAGCCCGGGCCGTTCTTCTCGGCCCACCCGGACTGGGCGCTCGTGAACTCCAAGGGCGAGCGCCGACTCTGGTACGATTTCGCGAATCCGGAGGTCCGGAGGTTCCAGACGGATCTCATGCTCGGCGCCCTGCGCGACTACCCCGGCCTCGACGGCGTCCAGTTCGATTTCGTCCGCTACGACGACGGCGAAGGAAGCTTCTCGGACGCCGCGCTGCGAGGCTTCGCGGAAACCCTCGGGATCGGCTGGAGCGCGGAGAGCCCGGCTTCCCTTCCGCTGCTCACGTCCCTGCGCGGGAATCCGGTCGGAGGAGAAACGACCGCCGAGGTGCTCGCGCGGTTCGGGAACGGCGCCCCCGCCGTGGTCGGGAACAACCACGGGGCCGGAGGGGCCCTTCTGCTGAACTGGCACGCGGAAGCCGGCCCTCGCGCTTTCGTCTCCACGTTCCTCACCCGCGTGATCCGGGCCGCCCGGCACAGCGGCCCCATTCCGGCCGTGAACTTCCCCGAGAACGCCCAGTGGCACGCGAAGTACAAGACGGCCTGCGAACGCATGGTCTCCGGCGCCGGGTGTTCGGTGACGTGGACGTCGCCCGACCACCTCGGCGCACCGGCCGCGACGCCGCTTGCGCTCGTCCCGAACGCCTACAAGATCAGCCCCGCGCACGCCGAGGCCCTGGCCGCGTACGCGGAGGCAGGCGGATGGCTCCTGTTCATCGACGGCCCCACGTTCAGCATGGACTCCCCGACGCTCCAGAAGCTGCTCGGGCTCTCCCGTTCGCTCGACTGCCTCGGAGGCGTCGAGGCCATCGTGCCAGTGGACTATGAGACATCGCTCTTCGACGCCGGCGCGCGCGTGAGTCCCGAACAACTCAAAGCCTGCCGCGCGACCGGACCGGCCTGGCGGCGCTACCAGGCGGACTGCGTCACCCAACTGGTGGCGGAGGTGCACGCGGGCGCGAAGCGCATTGACCCGCGCGCGGTGGTCTCGGCGTGCGTCTTCCACCGTCGCTCCTCGGCGGAAAGCCTCTTCCAGAACTGGCATGACTGGGTTCGCGCGGGGATCGTCGATCAGGCCGTCACGATGGCCTACATCCCTCAGAACGACGGATTGCGGCAGTCCATGCGCGAGTGGCTCGCCACGGACCCCGAGCGGGCGCGCGTGATTCCGGGACTCGGCATCTACGACATCGACGATGACGGCCGGTCGCAATCCCCCGCGCAGGTCCTGGAGCAGATGCGGATCTGCCGCGAGGAGGGCGGCTACGCGAGCATGGCCTTCTTCGCGCACCCGAACCTTAGGCCGGAGCTGAACCAGGCTCTGACAACGGGCCCATTCCCGAGCCTCGCGCCTCTCGCTCCGAGGCGGAGCCGCTGACGGCTTCGGCGGTGGGGGAAGGCGGGCTTTCCCTCCCTCCCCCACCGCCGCGCTTCCCTCTCGCCTAACGCGTTGCCGGCGAGACGAACGAGACATTCCCCGCCGCATCCGTCTGCCTCACGAACCACTCCGCCTCTCCGGCGCCGAACGGCAACGCCGAGACAGGGAGATCGGGAGTCCGTTCCACGCCCGGGCCCGACCACTCCAGGTACGCGGCCGCCCAGCCGTACTCCTCATAGTAGCGGACCTCGATCCGGTGCGAACCGGGCGAGAGCCTCACGGTCGCGGTCTTCTCCTGGTCGGCGTGGTGGCCCCAGTTGTCGATCACCAGCGCCCCGTCCAGCAGCAGCCGCGACCCGTCATCGGTGGTCAGGTAGAAGGTGTACTCGCCTTCCTCCGCCACGGCCAAGTCGCCTGTCCAAACCACGCAGAACCCGTCTCCGGGGAGGCGCGCATCGCAGGTGTCGCCTTGGTAGTTGAAGTGGATGCTTGGGTCGACGCGATGGAACAGCGGGTCGGGGAAGTCGACGCCCTCCGCGTAGGCCCCAAGGAAGCCATCGAACGAATCGGGCAGGGCGAACGTCCCCGCGCCGGAGCCATCGAGGTCCAGCGATCCGAGACCCACCAGCGGGAAACCGCCGGCGCCCGCGAACACCTCGACGGAGGCGTTCGGCTCTCCCTGGATGCGCAGTTCTCCGTCCGCGAGGCCGGCCGTCGCGCCCCCCGCCGCCAGGTCCACCTCGATGCGCGCCGGGGCGGAGACGATCTCGCCCACCCGGGCTCGCACCTCGTTCACCCCTGCCGCGCCGTTCTCGCCCCGTGCGAGGGCGCCCGTCAGCAGCGCCGGCCCGTTCCCGATTCGCCGACCGACGACCGCTCCGGCCGCGTCCACAATCTCCACGAGGTCGGTGGCGCGGACGCCGGACACGAGGGCCGTCGGAGTCATCTCTTTGCTCAGCGGGGCCGTTCCGCGCAGAGACGGGCGGATCGGGTCGTCCGGAGCCTTGTGGAGACGCGTGACAAACGTCTGGAAGTTCGGCGTGAAGAGCGCGCGCCCGGACTCGGACGCCAGAGCGACGTTCAAGCCGATCGGCCGGTCGTGCTCGAGGTGCAGGCCGTCGGTCGTGTCCTCGCGACGGCGGGCGCCGCCCCAGTTGATCTCGTGGCTGACGCCTTGCCCCAGGAGAGCGGGTATGGCGATCTCCAGGCCGTCCGCGCCCACCGCGGAAGCCGCTCCGGGGACGGCGCCCGAGAGTCCCAGGCCGGCGAATCGCACGCCCTGCGCATCGGCGCTGAGGACGTAGGTGTCCCCACCCGCCCAGTAGCCGTTGTCGCCCGACCCGTCGAGTTCCATCTCGAGCGTCACGGGCGACTCGGCGCGGACCAGGAGATACAGGAAGTCCTCATCCCAGCACGCCTCCACGGACGCGTCGGCGAACGCGGTCCCGCTCCCGACGATCGCACGACTGAACAGCGGAGCGTAGGACGGTTCCGCGACGCCGTCGACGGCCGGCGCCGTCGCCGCGTACGCGACCTCGGCGGCGAGAGCGACCGAAGGGTTCGCGTCACTGCCGTCCGGAACGCCGTCGCCGTCGCTGTCGGGGTTCATAGGATCGGAACCGAGGAAGATGTCCGCCGTGAACTCCGCGAGATCGCCAAGACCGTCGGCGTCGGAGTCCGGGCTTGCCGGACTGGAGCCGAGACGCGCCTCATCGGCGGGGAGCCGCGGGTCCTCGTCGGGCAGGCCGTCGGCGTCGGCGTCCTCGCACGAGACCCACTCGCGGCGCACGCCGGGCACGACGAGGATCTTCTCGCCGAACTCGCGGAGCGTCCACGCCTCCCACGAGAAGTGCTGCGCGCCGTCGTGGGTCTTCCAGACGAAGTACGGCTCGGCGTTGTCCGCGTACGGATGGCCGTGGAGCATCTCCGGCAGGAATCGGCCGGCGATCACCAGGTCGAGCGCGTGCTGGAACTCGTGGGTGAACGTCCAACAGACGCCGTACCACACGTCCGGATCGTCCTCGGGGTACCAGGTGAGCCCGCCGCGGCGGTCCGGCATCCCGAAGCAGCCGCCGGCGTGTCCCAAGACGTCGAAGCCGCCCCAGTTGCCCTTCAGTCCCACGCCTGTCGTGAAGACTCCGTCGTAGTCGCCGGGCTCGACCCCGCGCACCAGAAGGTCGGCCTCGATGTACTCGTAGGTCGGCCCCTCGCTCTCCGGCGCGCGCGCGTCGATGAGCATGGGATCGAGCTGAAGGTTCAGTCGCGCCGAGGTGTTTCGAAAGTAGAACAAGCGCGTGCGCTCGCATCCGGCGAGGATGCCGGCGACATCGTCGTCCGAGAGCCTGTCCGCGTCTCCCTCGGCCCCGCGATAGACCGGGATGAGCACCTTCAGGTTCTTGACCAAGAGGGTGTCGGCGACGGCCCCGGAAGCCATGAGCGCCGCGAGGGCCAGAGCGCCCAGCCAAGCGTTTCGCATACGGATGGTCCTTCCTCTCTTGTGAGGCCGGGGCGGGTCCGCAGGCCCCGGCTGACGCCGCGCGGCGGAGACGTATCGGGGATCCGCGCGCGCGGGTATAATCGCCGGGGCGCGGTCCCCACACGCCGCCCCAGCTTGTCGGGTGCGTCCCGACGATCGACTTGGAGCGCCCCGCTTGCAGAGCGCCGACAGCGAACGCGACGATTTGGAGCCTGGCGCGGACGACTCGTCCGGCCAAGCCTCCGCCGCGAAGCAACTGGTCGTCGGGTCCGGGATCTTCTCCGTCGGGATCCTCGGCAGCAAGCTCTTCGCGGTCGTTCGCGAGATGCTCGTGCAGAGGCGCTTCGGTCCCGGCCTGACGCAAGACGCGTACATCGTAGCCGAAAACGGTCCGCGTCTGGCTTCCGCCCTTCTCACGGATCTGCAGCGTTCCTGCACCGTGCCCGTTCTCGGTCGCCATCTCGTCTCGAACGACTCGGAGCGGTTCGCCCGAGTGCTCGTGTGGTCCACGCTGTTCACGGCTCTGACGCTGCTCGCCGCGACGCTCGCGGTGGTGGTCTTCGCCGATCCGCTCACCGCGGCCCTCGCCCGCGGCTACGACGCCGCGGAGCGCGCGGAGGTCAGCGGGCTCCTGCGGGTGCTCGTGTTCATGCTGCTCGTCGAGGGCGTCGCCGGAATGGCGACCGCGGGGTGGCTCGCCAGCCGGAACTACGCCGTGCCCGGCCTGGCGCAGCTCATCCCCAACGCGATCGTGGTCGCGTACTTGCTGGTCTGGGGCGCCGAGCGCGGCATCGAGGGCTACGCTTGGGCGAACCTCGCCGGCTCCACCGCCATCGGCCTGGTCGTCACGGCTCCGTTTCTGTGGAAACTGCCGCTGGTCCGGACGCTGACGGCCGGGCCGCCCCGCGAGGATCTGAAGCGCATCCTGGGTTTGGCGTGGCCCATTCTCATCCCCGCGCTCATGGGGCCGGTGGTGCTCACGTCCGAGCGCTCGCTTGCCACGATGCTCGAGCCGGGCGCTCTCTCGTGCCTCCGGGCCGCCCAGACCGTCGTCGACGCCCCGGTCGGCACTCTCGTCGCCGCCATTGGCACCGTCCTCCTTCCCGTGCTCGCCCACCAGGCCGCCACGCGCGGCGAGGCGGTCTTCCGCGAGCGCGTGGCCACGGTGGCGCGCGTGGTGCTGATCATGGTGACCCCCGCCGTCGTGCTTGTCGCGAGCCATGCTTCGGTGCTCGTCCGCGGGCTGTACGAATGGGGCAAGTTCTCGCCCCAACACACGATCGTCACGGCGGACATCGCGCGCGTTCTCGCGTGGGGGTCGCTGCTCGCGGCTCTCGCCTCGGTGATGCGGCAGGCCTTTGTCGCGCTCGAGAACACGCGCACTCCGAGCGCCGTGCAGGTGCTCAGCCAGTCGAGCCATCTTCTGGCCATGAACGGTCTGTTCGGGCGTTTCGGGTTGTGGGCTCTGGTGGGGTCGCGCCTGGTCGCCCCGGCCGTCAGCTTCACATGCCTCAACCTGCTGCTCGGCCGCCGCCTCGGACGCGCCTCGTTCCGGGGGAGCCTGAGCTTCTTCGCAAGGCTCGCGTTCTGCGCGGCGGTAATGGTCGGGGCCGCTTGGGCGGCCGGGCTTGTGATGCGGCACCCGGGGCCCGCGGTGGGCCGCATGGGCGAGATCGCCTGGATGGTCGGAACGCTCGCGGTGTGCTTGCCGGCCTATGTCGTCGCCGCGCGGCTCCTTCATCCCGCCGAGTTCGAAGCCATCCGCAGCCGGCTGAGCCGGCGGCGCGCGGAGTAGCGGCCGGCAGGCCCCCCCCACGCCGAAGACGAACAGAGCGGATGGTACGCAGGCCGCGATGAGGAGGAGGGTCCGCTTGAACTCCGCTTGCCAGCCGAGCCCGCGTGCGTGCGCGCTTCTTGTCGCCTGGGCGCTCTCTGTCGGCTGCGTCGTCTCCGGGTGCGTCCGCGAGACCGCGCCGGCGCCGCCGGAGCGCAGCCAAGCGGGCCCCGCGGAGGCTGTGGTCGACTTCGCGGAGCAAGTCGACGAGGCGCTCGGGCTCTTCCATCAGGACGCCTCGATGCCTGCGGAAAACCGCGCCCTCGCCGACCTGATCTGGCGCGGAGCGGACCGCGGGGACATCTACACCGTCTTGCGCGAGCGCGCCGAGAGACAGCACCTGGACGTGCTGTGCATCCTCGACGGCGATGGGAAGACCTGGATGCGCGCGTCCTCGGTCGAGAACTGCGGCGGGACGGAGCTTTGGGACAACCGCGGGTTCTGTGAGGACGGCATGTGCGCGAACCTTCGCCTGCTCATCTGGCGCGCCATGAAGGCGCCGAGTCAGTCGCGGCCGTCGATCGAGATCTACCCGGCCGAACTGCTCCGGCTAGAACGCATGCTGGACTTCCGAGTCAGCGACCTCCGGACGCACGGAGTCGATGAAACGCTCCTCGAGAACCGCGACTTGGC
>CAZCER010000051.1:0-14337 GCA_964497385.1 uncultured Armatimonadia bacterium
GCAGGTGTGCTCCGCGATCATGCTCGCCTCGTCCTTTGGGCAGCGCGGGTACAGCTCCAGGATGCGCTCGGCGAACTCCTTGACGAAACGCTCGTCGAGTTCCTCGCGGCGCGCGCGGTCGCGCTCCCTGCGGGCGAGGCGGAGTTCCTCGTCGGCGAGACATTCCTCCTCGGCACGATCCAAGGCCGCCGCCTCCACGAGCACGCCCTGGCGCTCGTAGCGCTTCCGCGCGCGGCTCCACTTCACCACAACGGGGCTCAGCTTCGCGTACTTCCGGGCCCGGCGCGTGAGGGCGGTGTTGCCTCGTCGGAGGAACCACAGGTGATCGAGGTCCGCGCACTCCATGCAGAGGGGCTCACGGTTGCGAAGGGTGATGAAGTTCCCCTTGCCGAGTTCGGCCTTGCACTCGGAGCACGTCGTGTCCCGCACGATGCTGAAGACCACGAGTTCGCGGCTATCTTCGGGGTTCTGAGTCTCGTCCGCGGGCATGCGGCTCTCACCCTTCTTCAACGGCGGCTCCGATCGCCGTTACTCCTCGGGCAACTCCCGCACCAGGATGCTCGCGAACTGGATCGGGTCGCCGTGGTGCTGTAGGCCGATCGGGCCGCTCGCGGGGACGCCGGGTAGGAGCGCGTTCTCGATCACCGTCTGGCCGTTGAGTTCGACCGTGAGGCGCTCGCCGCGCATCGTGACGATGATGCGGTTCCACTCGCCGATGGGGTGGTCGGCGGCGACGCGGGGCGTGACGCCGGCGCGAACCTCCGGGGGCATGGCGGGGTCGGTCCGGTATCCGTAGACCTCGCCCGAGCCAACGGGCCAGCACCAGAGGTTGACCTGGCTCCTGCTGCTTCCGCGGAGGTAGATGCCGCTGTCGCCGGCGTCCGGCGCCTCGACGGTGACCGGTTGTCCGTCCTCGCCCACCTGCTCCGTACCGTCGGGGAGGATCACCGGCCGCGGCGTGGGCTTTGGCTCGGCGGTCCAGCGCCAGTCACAGATGAGCTGGAAGTCGGCGTACTCCTTCTCGGTCCAGAGGGTGGGGTCGGCGGCCTCCGACTTGCCGTCGTAGTTCAGGACCCAGCCCTGGGGAGCCCAGTGTCCGACGTGCCCCGGGTCCTGCCTCCAGCCGCTGAGATCGACGCCGGTGTAGAGCGGCTCGAACCCCTCGGCAAGGGGCGCTACCTCGTCGGGCTCGGGATTGGTGGACGGCAGTTCGCGGATGCGGATGTTGCGGAAATGGCACTCGGAGCCTTCCGCCTCGAGGCAGATGTAGCCTTTGCGCGGGTTGCAGTCTTGGCCTACGGTCACTTCCTTGCCGTTCACGCTCAGGCGGACCTCGCCGTCATTCGCGACGATGCGGTAGTGGTTCCACTCGGGCGAACCCTTGGAGCGCTCCTCCGCGGGGAAGCTCCGGCATCCGGAGAGGGCCACGCGTCCGGCCGGGGTCATCGTCGCGCCGTGGATGGGGAAGATGTCCCCGTGGGTGGTGTACCACTCGTTCTTGCCGTCGGCGTTGTAGCCATGGTCGAGGATCTGGACCTCGATGCCCCGCGCGAACGGCGTGCCCGGCGCGGTGACGGGATGGCCCCACAGGAAGACCCCCGCGTTGCCGCCCTCCCGGAGGTGACGCCACTCGAGTTCGAGTTCGAAGTTCTCGTACTGCCGGTCGCTCCGGAGGAGGCTGATCGGGACGCCAGTGGTGACGATCATGCCGTCCCGCGCCACGAAGGTGGTCGGGCCGCAGTTCACCGGAATCCATCCCGCGAGATCGTCCGCGCCCGATAGCGCGACCCACTCGCCCGGGGCGGCGACCGGTTGGCCGCCGTCCGCGAGGACTGCACCCATCGAGATCGCGCTCATGGTTACCGCCAGGATCACCGCTCGCATTTGCGGACCTTCTTTCCGGGCCGAGCCCTCGGGCTCGGTGTTCGTCTACGGGCTGCGTGCATAGGCCAGCCTCAGGATAGCACTGGCGGCGGCTTCGCGGGCGCGGTCGATGTCGGGCCGCTGCGGAGCGGGGCGTGCGTGCGCGCGACAGCATAGCCGTGCACACGCCAGCCAACCCCAACCGACCGTGAGGAGCCCCTCTCCTCTATCCTCTCCCCGCAACCGCTTCGCGCGGGGAGAGGAGGTGCTGCCTGCGAGGGCGGGACATCGTCTCACGGACACTGGGCCGGATGGGGCCCCTCCACAGCGGCCTTCCTCCGGCCACTCCGGAGGACCTTGTCCTACGCCATCACATACGAGAACGAATCCCCCGTTGGGATGTGCTCGATCGGGACCGAGGGGAAGTGCTCGCGGAGAAGGCGCGCGAGGCCCTCCATGCCGTCGGCCTCGGAGTTCGAGTGGCCGAGTTCGATCACGCCCAGGTCCATGTCGATCGCCGGGCGGATGGCGCACCACTCGCACTGCTCCCCGGTGACGATCGCGTCGACTCCCGCGCGCCATGCCGCGTAGTAGCGCTCGGCGCCGCTCGCCGCGCCATAGGCCAAGGCGATCCGTCGGACGGTCTTCTCGAGTCGGCCGCTCACGCGCACGCAGGCCATGCCCATCCGTTCGCGGCAGTGGCGGGCGAGATCCGACAGGGAGGTCTCGGGCAGGTCGTAGACGTGGTGGCCGGCGCCGGGGAGCGGAGTCGGCTCGGGCAGACCGAGCCTCTCGCGAAGGCACGCTTCGATCCCGTAAACGGGATACGGGTCCCAGCAGTTGTGCGCGCGGATGACGGCCATGCCGTGCTCGGCGAGAAGATCGGTCTTGAAGGTCATGTCGATCCCGGCGCGCTCGCACTGGGCGAGTTCGTCGTTCTCGGGCGTGCCATGAAACCAGAAGGTCGGCTCGTGGGCGACGATGAGGTCCGCCCCGCGCTCCGCCGCCTTCCGGATCACGTCCATCGAGGCCATCCACGTGGTGGCTACGGAGTGCACCTCCTGTTCGAGTCTTCCCCACTTCAGGCCATCGGGGCTCGTGGCGCAGCGGGCGGACGGGTCGAGCGCGGTGAGAAACTCGTCGAAGTCACGAACGGTCGGCATGGTCGGCTACTCCTTCTCACACACCGCGGCCGCGGCCCTGGCCCCGGAGAGCATGAAGCCCAGGTCACTGTCGATGGCGACGAAGCGCCACCCTTCGGCGATGCGGCGGCGTGCGGTCTCCGGGTCGCCCACGTGGATGCCCGGAGCGATGCCGCACCGGACTGCGGTCTCTCTCAACAGGCGCAGCGCTTCCACGAACTCAGGATCGTCCGAGTCCATCGCGGGCTTCTTGCCCATCGAGGCGAGAAGGTCGTTCGGGCCCACGAACATGGCGTCCACGCCGGGCACGCTGAAGATGGCCTCGCGGTTCTCGACGGCGAGGACGTGCTCGGCCTGAACGACCACCAGCGTCTCGTCGTTCGCGCGGCGGAAGTACTCGGTGTCGCTCGCCCCGAAGCCCATCGCGCGCAGCGCACCGCCGACACTGCGCACACCGGCCGGCGGGTACTTGCAGGCAGCCACCGCGCTCGCGGCCTCCTCGGCGGAGTTCACCATCGGCACGACGACGCCCCAGGCGCCCGAGTCGAGCGCGCGCTTCACGTACGCAAGGTCGTTCACGGGGATGCGCGCGAGCGGGACGCCTCCGTTGTCGGCGACGGTCGCGAAGCAGGCTTCGGCCGTCTCCCAATCGGCGGGGCTGTGCTCGAGATCGAGGGTGATCCAGTCGAAGCCTACCCGCGCCATGGCTCGCGCGGCCATCGGGCTCGCGAGAGAGAGCCAAGTGCCCACCTGAACGTGCCCGCCGGCCAGTTTGGTCTTCACGGTGTTGGTGCGCATGGTCGTCATCCGTTTCCGAGTGTTCGGCGTTGGGGCGAGGCCCACACCTCGGGGTTGCAGAGGCCGATCGGTCGCTCCCCCCGCAGGACGTCGCGAACGTTCTCCGCCGCAAGCAGGCTGGTCGCTCGCGCCGCCTCGACGGCGTTGAACGCGTTGTGCGGTGTCGGGAGGCAGCGCGGCGCGTGGCGCAGGGGGTGCTCGGGCGGGAGGGGCTCTTCGGTGTAGACGTCGAACGCCGCCCCCGCGATGCGGCCCTCTTCGAGCGCCTCGAGCAACGCTTCCTCATCGACGAGCGCCCCGCGGCCGGTGTTCACGAGGTACGCGGTGGACTTCATGCGGGCGAGCCGCTCGGATCCGATCATCCCGCGCGTCTCGGGCGTGACGGCCGCATGAAGGGAGACGAAGTCACTCTCGGCGAGCAGCGTGTCGAGAGGAACGAACTCGGCGGACGGGCGGCCGTCGGAGGGCGCGTCTTCCTGCGCGGGGTCGTACGCGAGCACGCGCATCGCAAACCCCAGGGCCCGCCGGGCGACGGCCTGGCCGATCTGCCCGAAGCCCACCAGGCCGAGTGTCTTACCCCATACGAGGGTGCCGGGCAACTCGCCCCAGCCGCCGCCTCGCATGACGTTGCTGCCTTCGGCGATGCGTCGTGCGACGCCGAGCAGCAGGGCGAACGCGTAGTCGGCGACGGCCTCAGTGATCGTTCCGGGCGTGTTGGTGATGGCGACTCCTGCGCGGGTGGCGGCGGCAAGGTCCACGGTGTCGATGCCGATGCCCCAGCGGGAGACAACGCGGAGTCGCGGGCACGCCTCGAAGAGCGCCTCGGTGTAGGCGTCGGTGGCGGCGATGATGGCATCGAACGGCTCGAGCAGCGGAGCCAGCACGTCCGCGCCGAGCGGACCGTATTCGGCGGAGTGTACGACCTCGCACCCCTCCGCCACGAGCATCGCCTCAGCTTCCTGCCCGTTGTCGCGGAACGCCCGCGCGGTGATGAAGACCCTCTCGGCCATGCGCACTACCCTCTCCGGCTCCCTGTCGGAGCCGGACGCGGAGTTCGCCTGCGCCGCGCGGGGGGCCTGCCCTACCCGCTTGGTGGCGCCATCCCCGGCGGGGAGGGAGTGCGGAGCGCATCGGGAACGCCCCACCTGCCCCGGACCGGCTAGTCCGGTTCGGTGGGTGGGGACGCTTTGGCCTCCCGCGAGCGACACGGCCCCAGCAGCGCGTCGGCATAGTGGTGGTCGAAGTCCGCCGGATCGGACCCGTCCTCGCCCAGCCAGAGAGCGGCGTCCTCATGCTCGGGGTCGTCGGGATCGGTCAGTGTCCCGAGAAGGTTGTAGTAGCCCCAGATGCCTCCGCAGTCCTCCGGCGGCGCCTGCATCCGGCCGGCTGTACAGCGCGGGTAGTCCACGCCGGGCTTCCGCTCGACCTCTCGCTGGAACTCAACCCGATGGACCCAGCAGTCCCCGAAGTCGTACAGGTAGGTGAAGCGGAAGCCGGGTCCCATCTTCAGGTCAGAGAGGCGGACGCCACTCTCGTCGCACTCATAGAAGCCCGCGGCGTCCGGATCATGAGTGTCCCCGATGCGCTTGCCGGCGACCTCGAAATCGTGCAGATGCGCGTTGTCCCAGTCGAAGACGGCCTGGATGACCTGATGGAGGTCGAAGAGCGTCCTCTCCGGTTCGACCAGGACTCGCCTCCAGATGGGCGGTCTGGACTTTTCGAGCGTGATCCTGAGTTGGTAGACCGTCGGGCCGGGCGGAGAGGGCTTGGCGTCGGCGCTTCGTCGCTTGGTCGGCATCGGATGCAGCCTCCTCTGGCGCGTGGCGCGCTCTGGTGTCGCGCGCCTACGAGGGCCTCGCGTCCCTCGCACGGTGTATAATACCTCTTGCCGACCCGGTAGGCGCCGGGCCGGTGACAACCCAAACAAGGGGTGCCGCTGCCACGGCTGAGAGGGCGATGCTCGCCCAACCCTTTGAACCTGATGCGGGTAATGCCGCCGTAGGGATGTGAACGCATGACCTCACGGAGCCACATCACCACCAGCACTTCCCCCCGAGCCTTCACCCTAATCGAACTCCTCGTCGTGATCGCGATCATCGCGATCCTCGCCGCGATTCTCTTTCCCGTGTTCGCGAAAGCGCGCGAGAAGGCTCGGCAGACCTCGTGCCTCTCGAACCTGAGGCAGCTCGGGACCTCGATCCTGATGTACGCCCAGGATTACGACGAGTTGTACCCGCAGAGCTACCAGGACGTCTCGTCCGGCGTGGGCTCGGCGGCGCAGATCCCGATGACCTGGCCCAATCGCATCCAGCCCTACATCAAGAACGCTCAGATCTACGTCTGCAAAACGGACGGACGCGCCCCGCACGAGGACTTCCCCGGCTGCCGTCTTCTGAAGCAGAGCTACTGCTGGAACGAGGCGATGGGCATAGACATCCCCGACTGGGGCATGTTCACGCTGACGAGCCTCGCCGCCGTGCAAGCCCCAGCGCAGTGCGTCATGCTCTGGGACGACAGCTCCGACTGGCTCGACTCCTACGGCGGGATGTTCAACACCCTCGACAGCCCGGACTGGTCCAGTTCTTTCAACCCGGAGATCCTCCGCGCGCGCCACAACGAGGGCGACAACTTCATGGTCGCGGACGGCCACGCGAAGTGGATCGGCACGAAGGACCTCTCGACCCTCGACGACGGCCCGGATGTCTACAAGGGGCTGACGACGGACCCGAGTCTCATGCCCTGAGCGGTCGCTCCGGGGCTCTTCTTGCCAGTCAAGCGCCGCCTGACGGCGCATGTACGAAGGGACGGCATGCATGCCACTGGATGAGAAGGTCATCACACGCGCGATCATCGAGCGGTACATGGAGAAGCTCCTCGACCACATCGAACTCGACGTCGCCATCGTCGGCGCGGGCCCCGCGGGACTCGTAGCCGCGCGCGATCTCGCGAACCTGGGCCGGAAGGTCGCGGTCTTCGAGCGGAAGCTGAGCCTTGGCGGCGGCATGTGGGGCGGAGGCATGATGTTCAACGAGATCGTGGTGCAGGAAGAGGCGAAGCGGATCCTCGATGACTTCGGAGTGCGCACGCGCGCGTTCGCCGAGGGCTATCACACGGCGGACTCGGTGGAGTGCGTCACGACGCTCTGCTCGAAGGCGGTGCAGGCGGGGGCTACGTTCTTCAACCTGGTGAGCGTCGAGGATGTGGCCATCCGGGAGGAGCGCGTGACGGGTCTTGTGATCAACTGGACCGCGGTCGAGATGGCCGGCCTGCACGTGGACCCGCTGACCATCGAGGCGAAGGCGGTCATTGACTCCACGGGGCACGACACCGACGTGGTGCGCATGGTCGAGCAGCGGGCCTGCTACCAACTCCTGACGCCGAGCGGGAAGATCGAGGGCCAGCGCTCGCTGTGGGCGGAGCGCGCGGAGCGGACCACGATCGAGAACACGCGGGAGGCGTTCCCGGGCCTATACGTCGCGGGGATGTGCGCGAACGCGACGTTCGGCTCCTTCCGGATGGGGCCGATCTTCGGCGGGATGCTGTTGTCCGGTG
Source organism: uncultured Armatimonadia bacterium (assembly GCA_964497385.1). Lineage (GTDB taxonomy): Bacteria > Armatimonadota > Zipacnadia > UBA1398 > UBA1398 > CAZCER01. Next base: position 7,356 of record CAZCER010000051.1, read on the forward strand.
AGAAAATCGCGAAGCTTGTCCATGAACGGCTCGGGTGAGGACGATGCGACGCGTACTCACCATCGCGGGTTCGGACTCCGGCGGCGGAGCGGGCATCCAGGCCGATGTGCGCACCATTAGCGCGCTCGGCGCCCACCCTCTGACGGCGGTCACCGCCCTCACGGCTCAGAACACCGTGGGGGTGCAGGGCATCCACGAGGCGCCTCCGGAGTTCGTGGAGGCCCAGCTCGAGGCGGTGCTCTCGGACATCGGCTGCGACGCGGCGAAGACCGGCATGCTCGCGTCGTCGGAGATCATCCGGGTCGTGGCGGCGTGTGTGCGGCGCCACTCGGTGGAACCACTCGTGGTCGACCCGGTGATGGTGGCGACCAGCGGTGACAGGCTCCTGAGCGAGGACGCTCGGGAGGTCCTGGTGAGCGAACTGCTTCCTCTCGCAACCGTGATCACGCCCAACATCCCCGAACTCGAGGCGCTCACGGAGATGCGCATCAACGACCCGGAGGACATCCTGACCGCGGCCAGCCTGCTCCGCGCCCTCGGGCCCGAGTACGTCCTCGTCAAAGGGGGGCACCTCAATGGCGCCGCCATCGATGTCCTCTTCGACGGGGACGACCTCCACACGTTCGAGGCGGAGAGGATCGGCTCCGGGACCCCGCACGGCTCAGGCTGCGTCTTCTCGGCGGCCATCGCGACGTACCTCGCGCAGGGCTGTCCCGTCGACGAGAGCGTCCGACTCGCCAAGGAGTTCGTCACGACCGCCATCCGGGCGGCGGAGCCGATCGGCGCCGGCCCCGCCCCCACGAACCCGCACGGCTGGATCGCGGAACACCTCGAGACTCCAGAGATCCTCGAAGCGCTGGACGCGGCGGCGGCGGAACTCATAGAAGCCCGCCTGGGGGCGCTCGTACCGGAGGTGCGCTCGAACCTCGGGTATGCCCGGGCTCGCGCGGCGACGGTTTGGGACGTCGCCGCCTTCCCCGGCCGCATCACCGAGTCGGGCGACGAGGTCCTAATCCCCGCAGGACCCGAGTTCGGAGCCTCCAGCCACATCGCCCGCGTCATCCTCACCGCTATGCGGCACGACCCGTCGCTCCGGTCGGCCATGAACATCCGCTACAGCCCCAAGGCCGTGGCGGCGTGCCGGCGCGTCGGTCTGCGGGTAGGTGGCTTCCGCCGCGAGGACGAGCCCGCCGAGGTGCGCGAGCGCGAGGGCTCCTCACTGGAGTGGGGGACCGACATGGCGCTGCGCGAGGCGGGCGGCGCGCTCGACGTGATCTACGACGAGGGCGGGATCGGCAAGGAGCCGATGATCCGGATACTCGGTGAATCACCCGCGGAAGTGGTGGCCAGGGTGCTGCGGATCGCGGAGGCGATCTCATGACACAGCTCAGCGAGGCGCGTCGCGGAGTCGTCACCGAGGTGATGCACCGCGCGGCGCACGACGAAGGCGTGTCACCCGAGACGCTTCGGGAACTCGTCGCCCGGGGCCGCGCCGTCCTCCCCGCGAACCCGGCTCACACGAGCCTTAGGCCTCTGGCGATCGGCCAGGGGCTGCGCGTGAAAGTGAACGCCAACATAGGGACCTCGCCCGACGACGCCGATCCCGATGCGGAGATGCTGAAGCTCCGGGCCGCGCTGGAGGCCGGCGCGGACGCCGTGATGGACCTCTCGACCGGCGGCGACCTCGAGGCGATCCGAAGGCGTGTGATCGAAACGAGTCCGGCGCCGGTGGGCACCGTGCCGATCTACGAGGCGTCGGCGCAGGCGCTCGCCTCGGGCGCCGAGGATCCGTCGGAGTTCGAGCCCAACGCGCTCTTCGAGACCATCGAGCGGCACGCGCGACAAGGCGTGGACTTCGTCACCGTCCACTGCGGCGTCACGCGCCGGGCGGTCGGGCTGTTGCGTTCGCAGGGGAGGCTCCTCGACATCGTGAGTCGTGGGGGGTCGTTCCTCGCGGCCCGCATCGCGCGCACGGGCGAGGAGAACCCGCTCCACGAGCGCTACGAAGATCTGCTCGACATTGCGCGCGCCCATGACGTGACGCTCTCGCTCGGGGACGGCATGCGGCCGGGCTGTCTCGCCGACGCCGGCGACCGCGCCCAGGTCGAGGAACTCGTCGTGCTTGGGGAACTCGTGCGCAGGGCCCGGGACGCCGGGGTGCAAGTCATGGTCGAGGGCCCCGGGCACGTGGCGCTCGACCAGGTCCGCGCGAACGTGGAGATGCAGAAGACGGTCTGCGACGGAGCGCCCTTCTACGTGCTCGGGCCCATCGTCACGGACGTCGCGCCCGGCTACGACCACATCGCCGGCGCCATAGGCGGAGCCCTCGCCGCGTGGGCGGGAGCGGACTTTCTGTGCTACGTGACCCCCGCCGAGCATCTGGGATTGCCCTCACCCGCGGACGTGCGCGCCGGCGTCATGGCGTCCCGGGTGGCGGCGCACGCGGCGGACATCGCTCGGGGCTGTCCGGGCGCTCGGGCGACGGATGACGCCATGGCGGTGGCGCGGCGCGAGCTGGACTGGGAGCGCCAGGCGGAACTCGCGCTGGACCCGACGGTCGTGTGCGCGTGGCGGAAGCTGCGGGCGGACTCGGGCCGGGCCTCGGACGAGGAGGACCCCTGTTCGATGTGCGGGAAATTCTGCGCGGTGAAGGTCACGAGCCGGGCGCTCCGGAGCGGGGCGGTGTGAACGGGGCGCGGGCGACGGGAGAGCGACATGATCACGCGGCTCGGGCTGGAGATGTTCAAGGGCTTCCGCGCGGCGGACATCCCGCTCGGGCCGTTCACCGTCATCATCGGCGCGAACGCGACAGGCAAGAGCAACATCGGGGACGCCCTCCGGTTCCTCCACGGCGTCTCCAGGGGCTACACCCTCGCCGAGATCGTCGGTGAGAAGTGGGGCCCCGGCGGAGCGCTCGCTTGGGCGGGGGTGAGGGGGGGCGAAGCCGAGGTCATCCACCAGTACGGGGATCCACCTAACGCCTACGTGGGTGCATCCGTCGCTGCCGCCGTCGCCACCGGCGACCTCGGGGACGGATACCGCTTTCGTTTCGGCAGGTGGCGGTGCGACAACCAACTGCACGGGAAGCCCGATGATCTGGGCGCCCTCGGCCGCACGATGGAGCAGATCCCCGAAGACAGCCGCGCGGGGGAGCATCCTCCGCCGCACCTTGCTCGGTTTGCGCGATCCGCGGACGCTGGTGCGCTGGCCCACTCAGCTCGACGCGTGCTCGACGGCCTTGCTTCGCTCCGTTTCCTCGACCTCGACCCGCGAGCGCTCCGGATGCCGTCGGTCCCTGCCATCACCGAACTCGGCGATAGGGGCGAGAACCTGTCTTCGGTGCTGCAGGCCATCTGCAAGGACGAAGCGCGCAAGCGGACACTGCTGGAGTGGCTCGGCGAACTGACGCCCACGGACTGCGAGGATCTCGAGTTCCCCGCCTACGACTCCGGGCGCGTGCAGGTGCGACTCATGGAGGGTGGCGGCCGCCGGGTGAGCGCGGAGAGCGCCTCCGAGGGCACGTTGCGCTTCCTGGGGCTTCTCGCCGCGCTTCTCGGGCCCGAGGAGCCCCGGACGTACTTCATCGAGGAACTCGAGAGCGGCATCCATCCCGCGCGGCTGGCTCTGCTCGCTGATCTCATCGAAAGGCAGACCGCCGGGGGCACGGTGCAGGTCATCGCGACCACGCATTCGCCGCAGCTTGTGCGGATGCTGAGCCCCGAGTCGCTCGAGTCGGTGATCCTCACCTACCGCTCAACCGAAGAAGGGTGCGCCCGCGCTACCCGTATCGTGGACATCCCGCATGCGCGAGAAGTGATCGAGGCACAGGGCGTCGGGCGGCTGGTCGAGAGCGGCTGGTTCGAGGACGTCGCGGAGTTTGGGCTCGCGGGCGGAGTGCCGGCGTGAACGTCCTCGTGATCCCCGAGGACGCGCACAGCGACCAATACGTGCTCAAGCCCATCGTCGAGGCGATGCTGAAGCACCTCGGTCTGGCGCATGCGAAGGTGAGGGTCTGCCTGGATCCCGTCCTCGGAGGCGTGGACGAAGCCCTCAAGTGGGAGAACCTCATCGCGATCATTGACCGGCACCGCTACCGCACGGACCTGTTCCTGCTGATCGTCGACCGCGACGGCATCGAGGGCAGGGCGCAACGTCTCGCCGAACTGGAGACTCTGGCCAAGGACGTGTTGCCCGAGGGGCGCTTGCTCCTCGCCGAGAACGCTTGGCAGGAGATAGAGGTCTGGGTACTCGCGGGCGTGGAGGATCTGCCGTCGGAGTGGTCCTGGAAGGACATCCGGGCAGAGCCGAATCCGAAGGAGCGGTACTGGGAGCCCTACGCCAAGCTGCGTGGTGTCTCTCGGGGCCCCGGAGGTGGTCGCAAGGTCCTCGCCCTCGAAGCCGCCAAGCGTTACGGCCGCATCCGCGGCCTCTGCACGGAGGACGTGCGGCGGCTCGAGCAGCGGCTCGCTGGGCGCGGGCAGAGAGCGGCGCGCCCCGACCGACGCGCGGCCGGGGCTGCGTCAGCGCACGGACTACCCCGCCGGCGTGGCGCCGGGCACGGTGATGCTCTTCGAGCGCTCGATGCTCTGCAGCGCCAGGAACTGCTCGCCGTAGCGCTCGATGTTGTCTTCCTGGACCTCGAAGTTGTCGTAGTGCCCCTCTTCGTCCATCACGAGATCCTCGAAGAGGCGCTTGGTCGCGGAGTCGGCGTTCTGCCCGCACTGATTCGCGAAGTCGTTGTACATGCGAACCGCGGCCATCTCGAGTTCCTTGGCCTTCGCGAGCATCTCCTGCGGACCCGTGATCTTCACGACATCCATCGAGGGCTTCATCTCGACCTCGCCCTTGATGAACAGGATGCGCTCGGCCAGGCGCTCGGCGTGGAGCATCTCCTGGATCGCGGTCTGGCGGAAGAGAGCCGCGAGCGGATCGAGGCCCTGGTCGTCGGCGTGGAAGTGGAAGTACATGTACTGGTGAATCGCGGCCAGTTCGTCGGCCACCGCCTGGTTCAGGAGCGTTACGCTCTTCTCGTGCATGCTGAAGACCTCCGGATCGTGGGGACCTTGACGGCCCGCATATGAGTGGCGACCAGTTCGGCGTGGGGGCCGGGTGGGCCTGCCTCAGTCGGCGTCACGCCTACCCTAACGCGAGGGCGACGGCGGCACGTAGACGTAGCCGCCTTCCTTCTCCTCGTTGGGTCCGACCGGAGGCGGCGCGGGCGCCATCGGCCCGCCGGGCTCCTCGGCCTTGGCGTCGGCGCCTTTCGCACCCTTGATGAGGGACGCGGAGTCCCCCGGGTCCGAGACCGTGTCTCGCCCGTCCTCGCGATCGGAGCCGCCATCGCCCCCGTCGCCGCCGGAGGGCTCGGCGGGTCGCTCTTCGGCCGCACCGGAGGAGGGCGGAGCCGCCGCGTCGGGGCTTTCCTTCGAGCCGCATCCCGCGATGGTGCACAGGACGCCGAGCGCGAGGAGCGCTGAGCAGGCCACGCCGAGGGCCCGTCCCGCGTGCCTGAGGTGCGTGGGTCTCATGAGTCGGCCTCCCTTGGGATGCGCACGGGTGTGCGCCGCCTCAGTCAGCGTTCTCGCCGCGCCGCCAGCCTCCTCCGTCTCCTCGGACTTGACAGCGAGAGCGTCGCTGAGGTGTCATTCCGTGGCGCCCGGGGGACGGGCGGTGGGACTCACCGACATGGATGCGGGGACTCGCGATGGATAGCCACGAACTAAGCAAGAGCGTAGCGAATCTTCTGGAGCAAGACTGCCGTCTCGGCGCGGCCGAGATCGCCTCCATGTTAGGGGCGGCGGAGGCGGACGTGGCGGCGGCGATCGAGGACATGGAGCGCTCGGGCGTCATCGTGCGCTATTCGGCGAAGGTGGACTGGCAGAAGCTCGACCGGGACGCCAAGGTCTTCGCGACCATCGCCGTCAGCGTCACCCCGGAGCGCGACCACGGTTTCGACAAGATCGCGGCTCACATCGCGCGCTTCCCCGAGGTGCATTCGATGTACCTCATCTCGGGCAGCCACGATCTCGACGTCGTGATCGAGGGCACTTCCATGCGGGACATCGCCCTCTTCGTGGCGGAGCGCCTCTCGCCCCTGCCCGGCGTGCGCTCCACGAACACCCACTTCGTGCTGAAGACCTACAAGCGCGACGGCGACATCCTCATCGACGCTCCGGACGACCGGCGGCTGGCGGTGAGCCCGTGACAGGCCGCGTCGCGCGCGCGGTCGGGAGCCTCGCCCCCTCCGGCCTGCGCCGCTTCTTCGATCTCGTGTCCGCCATGGAGGGCGTCATCACACTGGGCGTCGGCGAGCCCGATTTCAGTACGCCTTGGCACGCCTGTGACGCGATCTCCGCGGCGATGGAGCGCGGGGAGACGTCGTACACGCAGAGCGCGGGCATCCCCGAACTCCGGGCGGCCATCTCGGAGCACACGCAGCGTCTCTACGGAGTCCGCTACGACCCCGCAACGGAGATCCTCGTGACGAACGGGGTGAGCGAGGCCCTCGACCTCGCGTTCCGCGCGATCGTGAACCCGGGAGACAAGGCGGCCGTCGTCGAGCCCAGCTACGTCTCGTACGCGGCGTGCGTGACGCTGGCGGGCGGGGAGCCGGTTCGAATCCGCACCCGCGGCGAGGACCGCTTCGTTCTTACGTCCGAGCAGGTGGCCGCGGCCGCCGACGCCGGCGCGCGCAGCCTGCTTCTCAGCTACCCGAACAACCCCACTGGCGCGGTGATGACCCGTGAAGAGATGCTTTCGGTCACCGAGACGGCGGTCGCGCGCGACTTGCTCGTGATCTCCGACGAGGTGTACGACCGGCTCGTCTACGCCGACCACGAGCATGTCTGCGTACCGGCGCTTCCGGGCATGCGCGATCGGACGATCCTCCTGAACGGCTTCTCAAAGACGTATGCGATGACGGGCCTGCGGCTCGGGTACGCCTGCGGGCCGACCGACCTCATCGCGGCGATGACCAAGATCC
>CAZCER010000052.1:0-14094 GCA_964497385.1 uncultured Armatimonadia bacterium
TAGCCTTCCTCGCCGCTCTCCGCGAGCAGTTCCCCCAAGGATTCGGCGTCCTTGCCGGTGTCGGCGCGGAACTGCTGCAGAGCCGTGCGCAAACGCCAGCACTGCTCGGCCTTCAGGGCCGCCTGGGGCTCGGGGAGAAAGGGGGCCGGCTGGGACTCGGGGATCACGCCGTAGGCGATCAGCACGAGGCCCGACTCGGCCAGAGCCGTGATCGAGACCGAGCGCCGCCGGCTCGGTTCCTGACGGAACAGGATCCCCACCTCGGGGCTCTCCATGAGCGACCATGCGTCGAGGCGGCCGCGGAACCACTCGCGAACGGTCTCGGGGTCGTCGGGGGTGAGCAGTTCGGCGACGGCGCCGGTGTCATAGGCCTCGCTTTCGGCGCTTTCCGCGGCGTCAGGATCGAGTTCAGTCACCGCAACCGCGTCCGGGTAGGCGGGCAGGCCGTAGTAGCGAAGGGTCTTGAGGCTCGCATCCGACACGTACATGCGGTACAGAAGGCCGCTCTCGTCGCTGAGTTCGATGACGCGCGCGCCGCGCAATTCCTCGAGCGTCGGCTCCGCGGAGCCCGGCAGCCCGTCGAGCGTTACGCCGCCGCCCCAATCGCCGCCCGAGGCGCTCGGCGCAACGCTCGTGACCGCGCGCGCGCGGGCCCACAGCAGAGCGCCGAGCGTTGCGCCGGCGATGAGAGCGGCGATGGCGAGACCCAACCCGGCTCGCACAAGCCACTCGGGCGCGCGGCTCCGCGGTCGTGTCATCGCGCGAGCCTCCCTCTCGCCCTCCCCGGGGCGCGAAGGCGGCTACTCCGTCTTCGCGCCGAACAGGTCGGACAGATTCACGATGGTGTCCCCTGTGACCACGTAGGTCTCCACGCCGTCGGGGATGCTCTGGACGTAGTCGTACTCCACTACGGACGGGTAGCTCGCGAGGGCGTTCCCCTTGATCCGGATGGCGATGGCCTGAGCGCGCGCCTCGATGAGCTTGCGCTCTTTCTCCTTCTTTTCTTTGGCCAGTTCGTACCCTTTCCTCTGGGCTCGCTGCTGGGCGATCTGCTTCTGCTCGATCTTCTCGTGGTAGGCCTCGGAGAAGGTCACGTTCCGTAGGAGCACCTCGTCCAGTTCGATGTAGCTTCGGAGGAAGGCGTCGCGGAGGGCGTCCTCGATCCGATCCTCGAGTTCCTGTCGCTTGGTGGAGAAGACCTCTTCCGCCTTGTAGGCCGCCACGACGCCGCGCGCGGCGTCCTCGCTCTGGGGGCGGATGATCTTCTCTTCGTAGGTCGGCCCGACCTCATCGTGCAGCCTGTGCAGTTGCTCGGGGTCAAGGTGGTAGCGGACGGTGACGTCCAGGAGGACTGTCTGCGCGTCGGAGGTCTTCGCGTTCATGGCGTCCGAACTGGCGTCGCCTTCCTGGATCCGCATTCCGGAGAAGACGTAGGTCCGCGTCCGCACCTCGTAGTTCCGGGGTCTCTCGACGAAGGGGACGACGAGGTTCATGCCCTCCCCGAGGCTGACGGGCCTGACGCCCGTGAGCTGATTGAAGACGATGGCCCCGTGTCCCGCGGGAACCACGTGGACGGCCGCCGACGCCGTGATGAGCCCGGCGACGGCGACGAAGGCCGCGAGACAACCCAAGCCGGCTCTCCGTTGCGTGTTAGCCATCAGCGCCCCACCTCCTCACCGGCCGGCGAAGCCGACGCCGGTTCGCTCTCGCCGGTCGCTTCCTCCGCGAGCGCCTCGGACAGAAGCTCCTCGCCGGACTCCTCGGCGGCGGACTCCACGCCCTGCACCCACTCATCGAGAAGCGACTGCGGATCGGCCTCGACGTCCTCGAGGACCTGCCGCACGGAGGGGAGCGCGGCGCCGACCTCGGGCGCGGTGAGTTCGCTCACATCGTCCCGACTGATGAGCATGCCGCCGAGGTTGGGGGCGATCTTCTTCACGTACTCGTACTGCGTCAGGAGCGGGCGCTTCTCCAGTTCCTGCCCGCGCTGGACGATGAGGGCCGCTTCCTTCTGGGCCTCCACGACCAGTCGGAGCGCCTCGGAGCGGGCCTCCTCGATCCGGTATTCCATCTCCTCGACCTCTTGGAGAGCCCGCTGCTTGTCCTCGACCGCCGCGCGGAAGTCGTCCGAGAACTCCACCTCTCGGACCGAGACGTCCTCGAGGGTGACGTAGGCCTCACCGAACAAGGTCTTCAGTCGGTCCGTGATCTCCGTCTTGATCTCCGCCCGCTTGGCGCTGGTGTAGTCGGAGACGGGGTGCTGGGCGCAGACCATCCGTATCACCGAACGAGACTGCGGGCGGATGATGCGCTCGGTGAAGGTCGGCCCGATCGCGCGATGGAGCTTCGGGGCGTCGGCGGGGTTCACACGGTAGGTGATCGTGATGTCGAGATCCACTCTCTGTCCATCCGCCGTGAGGGCCTGAAGGCGGTCGTCTCCCTCCCGCTCGCCCTCGCCTGCGAGCCGCGACATCGTGTAAGTGGTTCGCTTCGTATCGTACGTCGTGACCTTCTGGACGAAGGGGGCCACGAGGTTCAGGCCGGGTTCGAGGGGCGCGTCCGAGACGCCGCTTACTTGGGAGAACACCACGCCGCACTCACCGGCTCCGATGATGACTACGCTCTTCGCGAGCATCACGAGCGCCGCGAGAGCCACGATGACCCAAGGCCAAGCCAAGCGCTTGCCCGCGCCCCCGGAGCGACCCAGGCCGCCCATGAGGTCTTCGAGACGACGGCCAAGATCGTCCCCTCGGCCTTCCTTGCCTCGCCCACCGGCGCGAGCCCAGAGAACTCTCGCGCCAGCGGCGGCGCCACCGTCGCTGCTCATATGGGATCCCTCCTGACGTAGCCGAACTCGATGTCGGAAGACGGTCGGGGCGGCGGTAGGTCACGCCAAAGCGCCCCCGCCGTCGGATGAGGCGGCGCCGGATGGCTCGCGCCGCGGGGTGGGGAATTGCTCATGGGACCTCTTCGCGACGCCGCATTCCTGCCCGCAGGACAGTGTGCAGCATGCTGAGCGAGGCCAGGGCCTCATCGCCCGCCGCGATGGGTCCGGGCGCGCCGGTCAGAACGCGCTCCACGAAGTGGCGCACCGTCAGCCGCATCGGATCCTCGACGCAGGCCTCATGGTCGCCCACGGTGAGGTAGGCGGCGAACATCCCGTCTTCGCCGGCTCGGCCCTCATAGGCGACGCGCATGCCGTTGATCTCGATCTCGCGCACAGGATGGTCCGACTTGCCGGTGGAGAGGCAGACGGTGCAGGGGTCGGCGCCCCGCCCGTCTGTCGATGGGACCTCGCAGTCGAAGGCCGCGCGGGTCCGGTACTTGCCAAGGGAGACCTCGAGAGAGCCCTCGCGGATTCTCGCGCCGGGCGCCAGGGCGAGCAGCAGGGCGAGGCAATGGGGTCCGAGATCGAGGAACACGTTTCCGTACGTCTGGGCGCCGGTGGCGGGAGCGGACTCCATGCGCATGCCGAAATGCCAGATGCCTGAGCCCCGGCCCATGGTGAACTCGCCGAGCTTCCGAAGAGCGGGGGCGAGCGCCGCGTACTGCGTCATGACGGCCAGCGTGAGCCCTCTCACGGCCGCCTTCTCGACCAGGCGCTCAGCGAGCCTGAGGGAGCCGTCGAGGCCGGCGTCGGAGTCGTGCACGAGCGGCTTCTCGCAGAGCACATGGGCGCCCGCGTCCAGGCACAGGTCTATGTGAGCGGCGTGGAGCCCGACGGGGGAAGCGATGCTGACGGCCGCGGGCCTCGTCTCGCGCAGCATGGCGGCGACGTCCGAGTAGGCGGGGCCGTCGTAGCCGAAGAGATCGTGGAGTTCCTCGCGGCGGAGCCAGGCGGTCTCCTCGCGGCTCGAGCAGACGGCGACGAGGTCCGCGCCCTCCGCGGCAAACCACTTCGCGTGGTGCTTGCCGATTCCGCGCGTGCCGATTACCGCCGCTCTCAGACTCATGCTTACCATTCGCGACCGCGATCCCAAGGCCGGGGACCAATTCCCGACGACTCGGTTCGCACCTGCCGAAGGCCGATCCCGAAGGCGGACGAATAGGCAGACCAGCGGGAGGTCAGACAGCCATGCGTGCAATCCCCTTCGCGCTCGTAGTCACGGCTCTGGCGTTGGCGGCCGGCTGCACACGGCCGAACGCGCGTCCCTCGGGGCCCGACGCCGATGTGCCCGTTCGCTCCGCCGAGGAACTGAGCGGCATGTTGGACGAGGCGCGCGCGGCTCTGGAGGCCGAAGAGCACAAGCGCGTCGTCGAGATCTTGGACGAGTTCGCGCTCTACAGCCCCGAGGATCCGGACATGCTTCGGATGCGCGGCGCCGCGCTGTTCGAATTGGGGCGTCTGGAGGACGCGATCAAGGACCTCGACGCGGCGCTCAAAGCGGACCCCGACCACGCCGACGCGGAGTTGCGGCTGGCCGAGGCGTACGATCTGAGAAACGACCCCGCCTCGGCCGAGCCGCACGCGGCGCGCGCGGCGGAGCTGCTGGCCGATGACTACAGCGCGTACTACCTGCACGGGCTTCTGCTCATGGAGGTGGGACGCCCGGCCGACGCCGCGAAGGCGTTCAAAGCGGCCGACGAGCTGAACCTGAACCAGCCCGACATCCTGCTCTCGCTCGCGGAGGCGTACCTTGAGTCAGGTCAGTGGGAGCTGGCGCGGGACCAGGCCAACATGGCCGCGGACATCGCCGCCGGAAACGCGGGCGGGGCCGAGTGGTCGGACCTTTATGCGCGCGCGTACGCCGCGATGGCTCGGAGCGAACTGGGCGAAGGCGCCGAGTCGGGCGACGAGGCGACGCGTGAAGCCAAGAAGGAGATCGCCAAGGCCTACCTCGCGCAGATCGAGCCCGCGGTCGGCGATCCGGACCTAGCGCGTTACTACGTCGCGCGCGCCTGGCGCGAGGCGGGACATCCCGAATCGGCGCGCTTCACCCTTGGCGACGTGAAGCCGCCCCCCGACCTTGCCTGGGCCCAGGCGGAGTACGCGCGCGTTTGCCTGGCCGTCGGAGAGGACTACCCCGGCGCCGCGGCGGCGGCCGCGCGGGCCGCCGAACTCTCGGAGCCGGATGCGGAGCTGCTCTCCCTCAAAGGCTGGGCGGCTTTCAAGAACAAGGACTACCAAGTCGCTCGGGAGTCGCTCGAAGCGGCTCTGGAGAGCGCGCGCACCGACGCGATGCGCGGGGAGATCTGCTACCGCCTGTTCCGTGCGTGCGAGGCTCTCAACGACCCCGAGGAGGCGGCGCGCCACCGCTCGCTCGCCAAGGAGTACGGCTACGTCGAGCCCTAGCTGACCTACGCCAAGTCGACCAAGTCGAGCAGCCCCGCGATCACGGCGTCCGGTCGAACGCGGACGCCGCTCGGAGGCAGGTCCTCGGCTCGGTTCAGCCACACCGCACGGATGCCGGCTTCGTGGGCGCCGACGACGTCCGCCGCGAACGAGTCTCCCACATGGACCACGCGGTCCGGCCGGGCGTTGGTGGCCCGCAGCGCGAACTCGAAGACTCCGGGGTCGGGCTTGTAGGAGCGGGCGCCTTCCGAGGTGACCGTCTCAGCGAACTCGAAGCCCGCTCTCTCGGAAGCGCGATGGAAGTCATCCTGGTCGATGTTCGAGACCACGCACACCGGCACGGGGCACGCCTCCAGGAAGGCGCGCGCGTCGGCGAACGGGGTGGCCGTCCGCCAGTAGCGATAGAGCGCCTGCAGCCACTCCTCTTCGGCGATGTCCGCGCGGAAGTGGCGACAGGTGTCGTGCAGGGAGCGCTCCACGACGGCGCGATGCGTGATGAAGCGCTCCCCATTGGACTCCGCGGTCAACGCTTGGAAGCGCGCGCCCCACCAACGCCCGATCTCATCGGCGCCCGCGCGCGCGGTGGATGAGGCCGCGACGGCGCGGCAGACCTCGTCCATAAGCCGGACGTCTTCCTCGAAGATCGTCCCATAGGAGTCGAGGAAGAGCCAATCGATCTCGCCGGGCGCGATGGGTAGGGAAAGCGCGCTCACTGGGTGCACCTCATCCAAGCAGACTGGCCGCGCCCTCATCGAGCAGGAAGGTGCAGCGGTCGGCGATTTCTCGGAGGAAGGAAGCCGGGCACTCGGGGCCGATGGGTCCGAGCAGCGCCGCGCGAACGGCCTCGGCCTTCTTCGCGCCAAGCGCGATCAGCGTGACGGAGCGCGCCTCCAGGATCGTGTCGATCCCCATCGTCAGCGCATGCGTGGGAACGCTGTCGGCACCGCCGAAGTAGCAGCCGTTCGCTTCCCGCGTGCTGGGCGCGAGTTCCACCCGCTGGGTCCGGCTGCGCGGGAGGCCCGCCTCGTTGAAGCCGATGTGGCCGTCGACTCCGATCCCCAGCAGGGCGTGATCGAAGCCGCCGACCTCCTTCACCTGCTCCTCATAGGCGGCGCAGGCCTCCTCGGGGCTCGGCGCGAGAGCGTCCGGGTAGAAGAGGCGCTCCTTGCGAACGTCGACCCAGTTGTAGAGGTGGCTCCACATGTAGTAGCAATAGCTGTTCGGATCCCAAGGGGGAAGGTTCCAGTATTCGTCAAGGTTGAAGCACACGGCGCCGCTCCACGACGGATCGGGGCCGGACAAGGTGCGACGCCTGAAGTGACTCACAAGCGCCTGGTAGATGCTCTCCGGCGAACCGCCGGTCGGCCACAGGAGCTTTGGCTCCGCGTGAGCGCGGAGCACTTCGAGCACGAGGTCCCGGCCCTTCACCGCGAGCACGGGCTCCGGACCTATGAGTACGCTTACTCCCGCGACAGTGGTGCGTTGAGGTGACAACTAACTCGCCCTTTCCAGCTTGGCGCTATCCATCGCCCGAGGATGCCGGTTCCGGCCCCTGTCGGTCGGCTCCTTCCGCGATCCCGAGCAGCTTCGGGAGGTTGGCGCCGGCCGCGCCGCGGAAGCTCCAGCGCGCCAGCTCGGACAGCCACGTGGGCTCCAGGTTCACCTCGATGACGAGGGCTCCCGCGCGGTGGGCGGCCTCGGGCAGCAGCGCGGCGGGCTGAACCAGAAGCGACGAGCCGACGCTCAGGAACGCATCGCAATCCGCGGCGCGTTCGAAGGCCGCGTCGAGCACCGCGTCATCGAGCGGCTCGCCGAACCAGACAACGTCGGGCCGGAGCCAACTCCCGCAGCGCGGGCAGCGGAAGTCGTCGCGAAGCCCCCTGCAGCCGTCCCCCTGAGGCTCGTGGTCATAGACCGCGTAGTCGCAAGACGCGCACTTCGTGCGGAAGGCGTTGCCGTGCAGTTCGAGGACGTCGCGGCTGCCCGCCCGGCGGTGGAGGTTGTCGATGTTCTGGGTGATCGGCGAGACCTCGCGCGCGCCTGAGGCCTGGAACTCCGACAGAGCGAGGTGCGCCGCGTTGGGGGAGCAGGCGAGCATCAGGGTCCGGCGCTCGTTGTACCACTCCCACACAAGCTCAGGGTTTCGCGCGAAGGCGTCGAGTGTGGCCAAGTCCTCGGCTCGGTAGTTGCGCCAGACGCCGTTCTCGCCGCGGTAGGTTGGGATCCCGCTCTCCGCGGAGACCCCCGCGCCCGTGAAGACAACGATCCGCCGCGCCTGCAGCAGCGCGTCGCGAGCCTCGGTGAGCCGTTTGTCCATGGCGATGCTCCTATCCCGCGTCGGCGTCGGACCCGGAGAAGAGATCGCGTTGATCGGCCGCGGCGGGCTGGTCGACCGCGTCCAGGAACTCCCGCTCCGTGAGCGCCGCGACGCCCAGGTCGCGCGCCTTCGCGAGTTTCGAGCCTGCGCCGGGGCCCGCCACCACGTAGTCGGTCGCCTTGCTGACCGAGCTGGCGGCCCGCCCGCCCAAGCGCTTGACGAGCGCTTCGGCGGCCTCGCGCGTGAGGTGTTCGAGTTTGCCGGTGAAGACGAACGTCTTGCCGGTTATGAACGGGTGGGTGGTCGGACCGGCCTCCTCAACCTCCTGCGGACGAACCCCCAGGGCGTCGAGGTCGTCGAGCAGATCGGAGACCTCGGGATCGTCGAAGTAGGCGCGCACGGACGCGGCCATGGCGGGCCCGACCTCGTGGACGGCGGACAACTCGTCTACGGTCGCCTCGCGCAGGCGCCCGAGGCCGCCGAAGCGCGTTGCCAGCACCTCGGCGCCGTGCTCTCCGACATGGCGGATCCCGAGGCCGTGCAGGAAGCGAGCGAGAGGCCTGCCTTTGCTGCGCTCCAAGGCCTCGAGCAGGTTGGCGGCCGACTTGTCTCCCATGCGCTCCAATCCCGCGATCTGGGCGGCCTCGAGGCGGTAGAGGTCGGCGATCGAGGCGACCAGCCCCCGGGCGAGAAGCTGCTCGATGAGGGCGGGTCCGAGGCCGTCGATGTCCATCGCGCGGCGGCTCGCCCAGTGCTCGAGCGCGCCGGCGAGCTTGGCCGGGCACGAGGGCCGGACGCACCGGGCCACAACGCTGTCTTCCTCGCGACGGACCGGTCCGCCGCACACGGGGCACTCGGTGGGCATTACGAACGCCGTCTCGGCGCCCGTGCGTTCCTCGGTCAGGACCTCGACGACCTCGGGGATGATGTCGCCCGCCTTGCGGATCAGCACGGCGTCGCCGATGCGCACGTCCTTGCGCCGCACCTCGTCCTCGTTGTGGAGGCTCGCGCGGCTCACGGTGGAGCCATCGAGGAACACCGGCTCCATCACCGCGACGGGAGTGACGGCTCCGGTTCGGCCCACCGAGGGCAGGATCTCCAGGATGCGGGTCCGCGCCTGCTCGGCCTGGAACTTGAACGCGATGGCCCAGCGCGGGCTCCGTGAGACGTAGCCGAGTTCCTCCTGGAGAGCGAGGGAGTCGACTTTGATGACAAGCCCGTCGACATCGTACGGGAGGTCATGGCGCTCGGTCTCGCGCGACCGGACGATGGCTAGGACCTCTTCGACGCCATGCGCGAGCGCGTGCGTCCCGGCCGTTTTGAGCCGCAAGGAGGCGAGGAGGTCGAGCACGCCGCTGTGGGTGGTGGGCAGCAGCTCTTCGCCGGCTCGGAGGTCGTAGAGGATCGCGTCGAGGCGGCGCGCCGCCGTGACGGACGAGTCGAGCTGGCGGATGGAGCCGGCCGCGGCGTTGCGCGGGTTGGCGAAGGCGGGCTCTCCCGCCTCCTCGCGCTCACGGTTGATGCGCGCGAACTCGTCTTTCGAGAGGAACGCCTCGCCGCGCACCTCGCACAGCGCGGGTCTGCCCGGCGCGTCCGCCAACCGGAGCGGAATGGACCGGATGGTTCGGAGGTTCGTGGTGACGTCTTCCCCGACGGTCCCGTCGCCGCGCGTCGCCCCCCGGACCAGTCGGCCGTCTTCGTAAGTCAGGCTGACGCCGAGACCGTCGATCTTGTACTCGACGACGTAATCGATCCGCGCGTCGGGGCTCTCGCCGAGCGCCCGCTTGATGCGCTGGTCGAACTCGCGGAGTTCGTCCTCGGAGAAAGCGTTCGAGAGGCTCAGCATGGGGAAGCGGTGCGGGGCCGGCTGGAACGCCTCGAGCGGAGGGGCGCCCACCCTTTGGGTGGGGGAGTCCGGGTCGACGAGGTCCGGGCGGCGGGCCTCGAGTTCCTCAAGTTCTCGGAAGAGGGCGTCGTACTCCGCGTCCGGGATCGTCGGGGCGTCCAGCACGTGGTACCGGTGGATGTGCTCGGTCAGCTCCTCGCGCAGCCGAAGCAGGCGGTCGCGCTCGATGTCGCTCATGTCGGCACTCCCGTGGCGCGGGCTCACGCCCGAAGATGCCACCTATGATAGCGTCACGTCGGCGAAGAGCCGAGGGGATACTCCGGCGGCGTCGAACGTCTATCCAAGTAGGCGCTTCGCGGGCGGCCCGCTCCTGGTGCGGCGATCGGGCCCGCGGCGGGCGTGAGGAGGCGCACATGCGGATCCCCATCTCGGCGCTGCCGATGCTTCTCTTGCTCTCAAGCCCAGCGGCCTTCGGGCAGCCGGGCCGCGGCGCGGGAGACGACGGCCGCGAGCCGTTGGTCACCCATGAGTACGCGTGTCTCGCGGTGGACTGCCGCGCGATCGCTTCGCGGTTGGGCGGCTCCGTCATCGAGGACCCGCTCGCCGATCTGGCCCGGGCCGGCGCGCGGTTCCGCCACCGCGGCGGGGGCTTTCTGGCGGCGGGCCACGCTCCGTACTACGGTGACGTCTTCGCGCAGCTCGACGGCGGGGGAGGCGGTCGCGGGCCGGGATTCGGCGGCGGCGGAGCGCTGCATGCCTGGATCCCGGAGGGCCTCGAGCCGCCGGTGGCCATTGCCGAGCAGAACGTCGTGATTCTGCGCGGCACGCAACAAGCGATCGACGAGACGCTCGAACTCCTCGCTCTCATTGACCGCCCGGCCCCCATGGTGCGCATCGACCTCCAGGCCATCTCGGCGCCGGTGGAGTTCGACCGCGGGAGGTCGCTGCAGTGGCAGGCGCTCGGACCGGGCGACATGGTCGTCGGGGGCGGCGCGGGGTCCGGCGCGGGGAACCTCGGGCTCCGGTGGGCTCTGGGCGATATCGGACTCGCCTTCGCCGACTTCGAGAACGAGTCGCGGGGCCATGCCGAGGAGACCCTCTTCATCGTCACCGAGAGCGGCATGCCGGCCTACATCGGCGTTCGCTGCGTCGAGCCCTCGTTTCTGCCGCAACGCGTCTACGACCGGCACGGCAACGTGTACACGGTCTACGACGTCGTCTACAGCGCGATCGAGACGAGTCTGTTCGTCGTGCCGCGGGTGAACCACAACAACACCGTGACGATGTTCCTGGCGCCGTACTTCTCCGGCAAGATCGGCGAGGTGCAGGTTCCCGGCGGGTCGGCTTTCCCCATCATCCAGAGCCGCGACCTGAGCACCTTGGTGACCGTGCGCAACGGCGAGACCTTCGCGATCGGCGGATTCCGGAGGATCGTCATCGACGAGACTTACCAGGGAGCGGGGCCGGTCGAGGCCGCGGACCTGCCGCGCATCCGACGCGGCGCGCATGTCGAGGACGTGACGATCTTCGTCACGCCGACCATCATTGATCCCGAGGACATGGGCTTCGACGACATCGCCCTCTGAGGAGCCGCGCGAAACAGGCATGCAAAACGCGCCGCAGGGCCCTTCCGGACCCCACCGGCGCCGATCCACGGAGGGAAGGCTCAGTCGTGCTCGTCCGAGACTACGTGCCGGGGCCGCTGCGGCGGTAGGTCTTGTAGGCTCCGCCGTCCGACGGTTCCGTCGGCTTGGGCGAGGAGGGACTCGCGGGGCGGGGAGCCGGCGCGGAGCGCTGGGCGAGATTGCGGCGGGCCTTCGCGGCGCTGTTCAGGATCTTGCGCCTCTCCTCCGCCGCCTCGGGGGGAAGTATCTCACTGCGGAGACGGCCCTCGCGCACGAACTTCATGACGAGGTCCACCGGGACGCCTGTCGCTTCCGCGACTTCGTCGGCCGATGTCCCGGGGCTCTCGTCCAGGAACTCCTTGACCAGAATATACTGCTCGTCTTCCTTCTGCTTGCAGGCGGGGCAGATGCGCTGGCCGGGCGCCGCGATGAACCCGGCCTTGCAGCGGCTGCAGGTTGTGAACTTCGCAGTCACGGTGGGCGCTCTCCTAGCTTCCGCGCTTCGAGGCGGCAGACGGTGACGCGACTCGGACGCGCCACACTCCGCTAGTATAGCCTATCCCGGCGGCACGGTCTCGCGCGGCTCCGTCAGGACGCGCGCGTGCTGCGACGTCGCGCCACCTGGACGCCGCGCGCGGAGTCGGGCCGACGCCCTCCTTCGCCTTCCGCCCCACGCTCCCTCGCCTGCGACTTCGCGCGGTCCGCGAAGCGCGCCTGAAGCCTCTGGGCCTCGTCAAGGGCGTGCACCCACTCGGCCACCACCTCCGGAGGCAGCGACTCGGCCGACACCCGGCCCTGCCTGAGGAACTTCATGATGACCGGCACAGGCACCTCGGTCTCCTCAGAAACCTGCGGGACCGGACTGCGCGGATGGCTGTCAAGATAGCTCTTCACCCGCGCGTACTCCTCCTCCTCTTGGAGAAGGCAGTCGGCGCAGGTGGTGGAGCCCGGGTTTCTCAGCACGCGGCCGCAACGGCCGCACTTGGGTGGTTTTCCGCTCAATTGGGCGCACCGCCCCTCCGTGGAGCTTTCCATTCTCTAGCGGGAGCGTGCCGTACACGCCCTGCGAACCAGAGTCCGTGCAACAGATTCGCCTCAGAAAACCTACACGCCCGCGCGACCGGCCATAGGCCGCGGGCAGACCGAGGAGGCCCCGCCGAAGCGGCGGGTGAATCTCCTCGACAAGTGCACACGCGGCCGATCGCCCCGGCTTTCGGTCGACGTTAGGGAGGAACACCACGTGAGGAATCTCGGCATTGCTACGTTGGTTACACTTGTCTTGGGGCTGGCCTGCGGCGCCGCCGCGCAGGACAACGCGCTCACGCCGGAAGAGGAGGCCGCCGGCTGGCAGCTCCTCTTCGACGGCGAGAGCCTGACCGGCTGGTCTCTCCTCGGCGAGGCGGAGGGATGGTCGATCGCGGACGGCGTTCTGAGCACCGTTCCGGAGCGCAACGGCGGGTATGTCGCCACCGAGGGCCGCTACGGCGACTTCGTGCTGAGCGTGGACTTCATGGTCTCCGAGGGCGCCAACTCGGGCGTCTTCTTCCGGTGGGACCAGCTTGGCGACCCGGTCAGCACAGGCATCGAGGCGCAGATCCTCGACAGCTACGGCCGTGAGGTCGGCGTCCACGATTGCGGCGCCGTCTACGAGTGCGCGGCCCCGGTTGCGAACGTGAGCAAGGCCCCCGGAGAGTGGCAGACCATGCTGATCGCCTGCAACGACAACGTCGTCGTTGTCGTGCAGAACGGCGTGCCGGTGGTCGCCATGGACCTCAACAAGTGGACCGAGGCCCACAAGAACCCGGACGGGACCGACAACAAGTTCCCGATCGCCTACAAGGACATGGTTCGCGAGGGGCACATCGGTCTTCAGCACCACGGCCACGCGGTCCACTTCAAGAACATCAAGATCCTGCCCCTCGACGGGTAACGCCTGACGCGCGCGGACGCGCCCACGACGGCCGGCGCGGCGAAGGAGGAAGCGGCTATGCGGCGACTGCCTGAGGTGTTGGGCTTTGGCGCCCTGTGGGTCGCGCTCGTCGCCGCGCTGACCGTCGGATGCGGGGCCGGAGGGGTCGGGGTCGAGCTTCTTGCGGGCCCCGGCCGGTACGAGTGCTACGCCTACATCCCCGCGGTGACGCGCGACGCGGAGGCGCGGCAGACCGGCCTCGTGCTGATCGGCGAGACGGCGACGGCGCCCACGGGGTATGCGCTGCCCGCGTGGGACGTCACCGCCGTCCTGAGCCGCCAGGGCTCGACGGAGACGCGGACGTACACGACGCGCGACGGACACCTCGTGTACGCGGAACTCACGCCGGGAGTGTGGGACCTGACGGTCGCGATCGCGGGCTATCCCGGTCTCACCGTCACCGGGCTTCTGGTCCTTCCCGAGACGACGACGGTGGGGCTGACGCCGCCGGCCGGCGCCGTGCTGGCGATCGAGACGCCGGAGGGCGCGTCCACGGTGGTCGGCGGCGCACTGGAGTTGGACGCCTCCATCTCCGTGAACCACGCGCTTGTCGCGCCCTGCGCGACGCCCCCTCTCACTTGGTTGTCAGGCAACCCGTCGGTTGCGACCGTGGACGCGTCCGGCGTCGTAACCGGGGTGTCTCCGGGTTCCGCGACGATCACCTGCTCGGCGGGCGCGGCCGGGCTGGGAGTAACGGATTCGGTTGAGGTGACGGTTGTTGGCTCCGGGGCGTCGTCGGCCCAAGTCGCGGCGCGCGACTCGCGTCCGCCTTCGCACCGGGCTCTCGACGCGTGGGCCGGCGGGGCCGCTCGCGAACCGGTGCGCGGCCGCACCGCTCCGGAGGCGACTCTGGTATCCTTCCGGGGACTGTGACCTGTCGCCCGCTCGGGCCCATGAGGCCCGGATCCGGTGATCCGCGCCCTGTCGCAAGATCCACGCAAGGAGTGGTCGCGCGTGAAGGCCGTGAGGACCTACGCGGTTCGTCCGTACCTGCCGGAGAGCCTTGAGCGCCTCCGGGAGATCGCCTACAACCTCTGGTGGGGG
>CAZCER010000053.1:0-1541 GCA_964497385.1 uncultured Armatimonadia bacterium
TGAGCAGTGCGGAGGCCGGCATGATCAACAGTGCCGTCGCGCGCAGGCCCTTCGCGAACTCCGACAAGGCCTGTAGGCGGCCGATGCCCGCGCCCGCCTCGGAACGCGCGGCATGGGCGGACGCGAGTTCCTCGACGGGGATGCCCAGCAACTCGGCTGCCTGTTGGCGGATCTGCGCGAGATCAGGGGACGCCTCGCCCGCCGGAGGCGGCGAGTCGTCCTCACCCTCCGCGAGGAGCACCTCGCGATAGGCGTCTACCGCGTCGGCAAGAAGAAGCATGTCCACTCCAACCTGGCGCTTGTGGTGGGTGAGCGCGCAGGCCTGGGTCCACACCCAATCGTCGCGGTCCGCACGCGCGGCGCCGCCCATGCGGTCGAGACAGATCTTCGCTTTCCATCCGTCCGCGTCGCACGCGAGAACGGCCGCGAGCAACGCCTGAGCCGCCTCCCAGCGTGCGTCCGAGAAGCCCTCGGGCCTCTCGGGGGCCGGCAGAGCGGGCGTAGCAGGCAAGTCGAGGCTCTTGTAGTCCTCGCGCGGAGGGTCATTGCTGAGCCAGTCATCAATCGTGCGGAATACATCGAGCAGCGAGTCGAGCCACCCGCCGAACCATGAGCCCGGTGAGTCACCGACACCGGTCCCATCGCCCTCCCCGGCGCCCTCCTCCGAGGCCTCGCTTCCCTTGGCCGCGGTCGCGAGGCGCTGCCGGCCGGTGTTGCCGGGCTGGGCTACATCGCCCGACGGGTCGAACTGCGGAAGCTGAGGACCCTTCTTCCGGTTTGCCGGGTCGAAGGGGTTCTTCGGGCCCCAGTCGTCCGGGTCGTAGTCGGCGAACGCGACGCAGCCGAGGGCGCCCGGCGCGCGCCAGGTGACGGTGGTGCTCATCCGCCGAAGCCCGACGATCGCGTCGACCTCATCGCGCACCGCCGCCTGCACGGCTTCGCAGAGCACCTCGAGCGCGGCCGCCTCAGGTCCGGTCGGCGGGGTGTCGCGCGCTTCCAGAGGGCTTGTGACCGGCTCGTAGTCGACCACCGCGGGGTAGGCTTCGACCAGAGAAGCGAGGTCGAGGACATCCGCCGGGCCCTCCCAGTCGGGCAGGTTCTTGGTCGGCCGGCGCGCGCCGGCGTCGATGGTCGCCTTCGCGATGCCGAGCACCTGCGTCCGGAGCGCCCTGGCGCTCTCGATCCTCTCGGCGACGGCCTTGTCCTTCGCCCCGCCTTCCTCCTCCGGCTGCCCGACGAGCACGACGCCCTCGCCCGACCATGCCGCGGGCTCGCCGATGACCGGCACGTAGCGGACAGCCGAGACACGGGCGGATGCGAGACCCTCATGATCCCCTACGGCTTCGGCGTCGCCCGCGTACTCGACCTCCACGCGATCACCCGTCGCGCCGGTCACGAAGACGATTCGGCCGGCGGCGTCGCGCTCGAGCGCACACCGCCCCGGCGCGGAGACCTGAACGAGCGCTCGCCAGTAACCCTCGATCGGGATGTGACGGACGAACAGCCCGCCGTAGGGCTCGTACGACCAGCGGCACAGCGGG
>CAZCER010000053.1:1551-14052 GCA_964497385.1 uncultured Armatimonadia bacterium
GGCTCGGGGTCTCCGAACGGGGCCGCGACGGCCTCGATCTCCTCGTACGGGACGCCGGCCTGCTGCAGGAGAGGCCCGGCGACCCCGGCGAAAAGCCCGCCGGGCTGATCCGCCATCGCCTCCAGGCGCTCGAGCTGCCTCTGCAGGTCCTCGATCTGCCCCACGATGCGCCCCACGCCGCCCGGCAGCATGCCGGCGGCGGCCCGCCTGGCATTCAGGCTGTCAATCCGACTGCGGAGCTGGTCGGGCGTAACGGGAACGGTGATCCCCATCTCCGCCGCCACGCGCTCGAGGATCTCCTGGTCGAGATCCTCGGGGACGGCCGGTGGATCGACCGGGCGCGCGAGCCGCCGCCACGTCTCGATCTCCTCGGGCGACAGGAGGTCGGCGATCTCGGCCGTCAGGTCCTCCGACAGGTTGTCGGGGCTGACGCGGTCGACGATCCCCCACAGCATGAGCTGGATGCTGTGCTGGGAGATCTCCGGGGAGCCCGTCCACCGATACAGCACGGTGTAGATCAGGTCGGCTCCGAGCCCCTTCAAGGGCGCCAGTGCATAGCCGTCGCCTCCCCCGGGCGCGTAGGCGCCGGCGTGGAGACAGAAGACCGCGCCGTCGAGTTCGTACTGGCCGGGAGCGACGAGGTAGTAGCCCCGAAAGGGCAGTCGAGGCATCTCGCCCAGAGGCGCGAACGAGCCCGGGTTGTACACGTCGAGCAGCGGGACCTCGGTCAGCGCGTCGGCGAGGCTGGTGTCGACGCCCGTGCGCTGGTGGTCCTGCAGGGCGAGGGCGTACTCGCGAGCCGCTTCCGTCTCCGCGGTCTCTTCCTCACTCTGCACCTCCTCGTCTCCACCGCGTTCACCGGTGCGTTCGAGAGCGGGCCGAGCCCACAGAGGGCTCGCAAGAGCGAACAGGGCGGTCAGCATGAATAGGTGTCTCAGGGTGTTTCCTCCATCTGGGGTCGGGTGCTCACGGGCCCAACGGACGGGGCGCATGCGCGCGTCCCTACTTCGCCCGCGGACGCGTGGCTCCTGTCGGATCGCGCGGCGGACGCGACCCTGGCGTGCGCCGGTCGTCGCGCACGGCGAGCAGGGGCCGGGCGCCGCAACGGCTAACCTCTCAGAAGGCCCGAACGTCTCTCGCCCTCGAGCCGGGAAGGACGCCCGCCAATGCTCATGATCGCGGCCCTCGCGACGGCCGTGCTGCAGCCTGCGGCCCCCATCGCTCTCCATCCCGAGAACCCGCACGTCTTCCTCTTTCGCGGGGAGCCCACCGTCCTCATCAGCGGCACGGAGCACTACGGGGCCGTCCTGAACCTCGACCTAGACTTCGAGCCCTATCTCGACGAACTCGAGTGCTGTGGCCTCAACCTCACGCGGACGTTCAGCGGCGCCTACATGGAGCACCCCGAGGCGTTCAACATCGCCGAGAACACGCTGGCCCCCAAGCCAGGCCGGCTCCTCTGCCCCTGGGCGCGGAGCGACGAGGACGGGTACGCGGCAGGCGGCGCCAAGTTCGATCTCGGCACGTGGGACGAAGCCTACTTCGACCGTCTGAAGGCCTTCGTCACGGCCGCCTCGGAGCGCGGCGTCGTGGTGGAGTACGTCCTCTTCTGCCCCTTCTACGGGGATGAGCAGTGGAACCTGAGCCCGATGAAAGCCTCGAACAACGTTCAGGGCCTCGGGACGGTGGGACGCGAAGAGGTCTACGCGCTGCGCGACCCGGCGCTGCAGTCCGTCCAGGAGGAACTCACTCGAAAGGTCGTGCGCGAACTCGCCGGCTTCGACAACCTGTACTACGAGATCTGCAATGAACCCTACTTCGGCGGGGTGACCCTCGAGTGGCAGCACCGCATCGCGGACGTGATCGCCGACGAAGAACGCGCGCTCGGTGTAAAGCACCTCATCGCTCAGAACATCGCGAATGGCTCCGCGAAGGTGACCGACCCGCACCCCGAGGTCTCGATCCTGAACTTCCACTACGCGACCCCGCCGGACGCCGTCGATGCGAACTACGACCTCGGGCTCGCCATCGCGGACGATGAGACAGGCTTCCGCGGGCAGGATGACTTCACATACCGCTCCGAGGCCTGGCAGTTCATGCTCGCCGGCGGTTCGGCGTTCGACCACCTCGACTACTGCTTCACCCCCTGGCATGAGAGCGGCGACTTCGACTATCCCGACGGCCAGCCCGGCGGAGGCAGCCGCGCCCTCCGCGAGCAACTCGGCTTCCTCAGGCGCTTCCTCGAGAGCTTCAACCTCGTGCGCATGCGGCCCGACTACCTGGCGCTCGGCCTGCCCGATGGCGTCACCGGACGCGTGCTCTCGGACGTCGGTTCGGCCTACGCGGGGTACCTACAGGGATCCGGCCCGGCGGAGCTGTCGCTCGTGCTGCCCGATGGCGAGTACACGCTCGAATGGCTCAGCCCGGTGACCGGTGAGACCGTCGGCGGCCCTGTCGAACTGACCGGAGGCGGGACGCGCATCGCGACGCCCGCGTTCACGGAAGACCTGGCGTTGCGCATCGTCCGTCGATGACGTCTGTCCTCCCTCTCCCCGCGCGAAGCGCTGGCGCGTGGGGGCGACGGCTTGCCGCGCCCTGGGTGAGGGGTCGCTCTCTTCCTGAGTCTCTTGCTCCGGACGCATCGGGCGCCCCAACGCAGGCCCCGCCCTCGCCCGCCACGAACGGTTCGGTAGTCCGCGTCCCAGGAGGCTAACCACGATGCATCCATCGCTCGCACTCACCCTCACGCTGCTGGCCGTGCCCGCGCTTGCCCAAACCCAGGGCATTCCCCAGGCCATCCTCGACGAGTGCCCGGCAGCCGACCGCCTCCCCGAAGGCCGGTACGCGCTCGTCGATGAGTGGGAGGCCGAGGGCGCCCGATGCGGCCACAACGGCGGGGGCCTCCTCCAGGATCTGTCCGCCTCCGAGGGCCTCGCGTGGGCTGGGGTCCCTGGTCGTGACCAGGCCGCGACGCTCCTCTTCGGCCCCTACCTCGAGGACCTCCCCGAGAGCGACTACGTCGTCTTCCTTCGTCTGCGGACCGACGAGGAGATCAGCGAGGAGCCGTACGGCCTGCTCGACGCCTGCGTCAACTACGCACAGACGATCCTCGGCGCATGGGAGGTCATGGGCTCCGACCTCGTGCCGAACGAGTGGGTGCAGGTCCCGCTCGGCTTCCATCTCTCCGGCGGGAAGCTCGAGTGCCGACTCACCTGGAACGGCTACGCGGCGATCGCCGCCGACCGCTTCACACTCTTCCGGCTCGAGGAGGGCTCCCTCGGCGCAGGCAAGTGGCGCGTGCCCGAGCCCGTCGCGAGCGGCGAACCGAACAACCTCACGGACGCCGGCGAGCAGCGCCCATTCCCGGACATCTTTCCCCGCTCCGAGCCCCCCGCGGAGCGTCTCTGCGTCTTCGACGCCCGCGCGCTCCCGCCCGACAGGCGCATGGCGACCTTCGTCTTGCAGGGCCTCGTAAACCGCGAGAGCCCATCCCTCTACTGCCTCAGCGGACCGAATGACGAGCAGTGGCTCGAACACATCCTGAAGCGCGGCTGGGTGGAGTCGACCGAGACGATCGCGACCTTCGACGATCTGATGGCCCGCTTCGGCGGCAGGGCCAAGGGCGCCGTGGTGACGGACCCGGCGCTGCCGGCGAGCAAGAACGTCGCAACGATGGTGGCCTCCGTCGAGGACGCGCTCGTGTGCTCCCCGCGCCTCCAGGCCGAACTCGGGCTGCCCATTATCGAGGACCTCCGCGGGCGCTGGACAACGAGCGCCGACGCCTATCGCTGGGCCTTCGACGCCCTCTGGCCGCGCCTCAACCACCACGTCATCGCGTGCTCGTACCCGGAGCATCTCGCCCTGCGCGACTACCTCGTGCGGAACCGCGTCTTCATCTTCTGGCTCTCCGGGTCGCTCGACGGCGCGCGCCCCTACGCCGACCCCGACGCGGAGGTCCGTCTGATGGAAGACCTCCTTAGCCGCATGCCCACGAACATCCCCGTCATGAGCTACCCGTGGGCGGGCAAGGGCATCGGCATCGGCGAGGGCCCCGGCGTCACGCTCTTCGCTGAGTTCGGGAAGTACCTCGTCGGCTCCATCGACTGCCCGAACCTGACCGTGCACTCGGGGATCCGCGCGCCCGAACTGAAGCGCGAGCCCTCCCCTCCCCCGCCCGCGCTCGATCCGTCAAAGGCCTACTACTCCTTCGTGATCTCGGACGGCGACAACCTGCCCGTCCTCACCTCCAGCAACTTCCCGCAGCTCTGGCGCGAGGAGACGCGCGGCACACTCCCGATCGGTTGGACCCTGAGCCCCTCCGCGTCCATCCTCCTGCCCGACCTCGTGGACTACTACTACTCGACCTCGACCCCGAACGATGACTGGATGTGCGCGGTCTCGGGCGTCGGCTACACCTACCCGGATTCCTACGGCAAGCGCTACGTGGACCGGGACCGCGAGCGCATCTACGACGAGTTCCTGGACCAAACGGCCGACTACATGGCGCGCTGCGACCTGCGGGGCGCCTGGATCATGAACGCCACGCGCCCCGAGATCATCAGCCGCTTCGCCGAGCGCATCCCCAACCTGGAGTCCCTCTTCCCCGACTACGGCCGCCGCCTGCTCGCCGCCGAGGACCTCGTGTACCCGACCGCGCGCAATGCGCCCGTTTTCCACGCGGCAACGACCTGGAGCGAGCAGGACACCCGCGAGGAGCGGATCGACCGCATGGTCCGCGACATCCGCGAGATGACCGCCGGTCCGCGCCCCGCTTTCGCGCACGCCTTCGTCCTGAACTGGTTCGCCGATCTCTCGCTCCTCGCCGAGGTGAAGGACCGCCTCGGCCCTGACTACGTCTGCGTCCGCCCCGACCACCTCGCGTCCCTCTACCGGCGGCATCTCGCGACCTGCAAGGTGCTCGTTCGTCTCCCCGCCGACGCCGCGGTCATCGAGGGCACGTCCCTCCTCATGGAGGGCGCCGTCCGGAATGTGACCGACGCGCCCCTCACCGTGCGGCTCTCGGCGGAGGCCGGACTGCGACAGGCGGAGGTCACTCCGGCCGAGGCGAACCTCGCTCCCGGCGAGTCCGTCTCCGTGCGCGTCACGGGCCGTCCGGCAGGTGAGGAGTTCGCGCTGGTGGCGGAGGGCGGCTTCGGCCGGGTCGAGCGACGCGTGCGTCTCCGTGCGGTCCGGCGCGAGGAGATACTTGGCGACCTCCCCGACGCCCCGCTCATCCCGACGTCCTACCTCGAGGCCGAGGGGCTTGCTCACCGAAGCGGCGAGGCCGTTCACGACACCGAGGCTTCGGGAGGCATCGGCTGGACCGCCCTCGTCGGGCGCGCGGAGCCCGGCTACATCGCGTTCGGACCCTACGCCGCGCTCCCGGAGGGCAGGTACCTCGCGCTCTTCCGCGTCATGCGTATGGGCGAGGGGACCGGGCCACTCGCGACGCTCGACGCCGGGCCCGCCGGCGGCGAGGCGACGATGACCGCACGCACGATCGCGTGCGCGGACCTCCCGAACAGCCTGTTCCGGTACGTGCCGCTCGTCTTCGACCACACGGGCGGCCAGTACGAGACCCGCGTCCTCTGGACCGGCTCGGCGTCGCTGGCGGTGGACAGCGTCATCCTGTGGAGGATCGAGGAGTAGCGGGGCGCAGGCCAGGCACTAGCGCCCCACCAGCGCCGCCGCCCCCCGCACCACGACCAGTTCCTCATCATCGAGTTGGTCCATCAGGCGACCCTCGCCCGCGCGCATGTCAAACGACCGGCGCGGGCGTCCATCGTCCACCGCCCGGTCGCCGCCGTTGTGGAAGCACCAGCCCGCGGCCCCTCCCGCCACGGCGCCGGCAAGGTCGGTGAGGAAGTCCTCCGCGGTCGGCTGCCAGTCCTGGAACCCACGTCGAAAGGGCTCCTGGTGGTGAACCGGCATCGCCTGGCCCGCCTCGCGCGCCCACTCGAGGTGCTCGCGCGTCTTCGCCTCGGTCTCCTCGGCCGAGCCCGGGTGGCGCGGGCGGTGCGGCGAGAGGAAGTCGACCCGGGCGACGGCGACGTACGCTTCGACGTCCTCGCGCGACAGCTCGCCTCCGGCATGCGACGCCGTTACCAGGCGCTCAGGGTCGATGGCCTTGATCGCGTCCCGCGCCTCACGGAGTTCCTCGTAGCTCACGAAGCGCGCGTCCCCGATGTTCCGCTCGTTCGCGAGATCGAAGTACACGTTCCGATAGGGGGCGAGTTCTGCGGCGAGCGTCTCCCAGGCGCGAACGAACGCCGGCTGGCCGGGCAGCAGGTCCGCGCTCCGAGACACGGTCACATCCACGATCATCCCGCGCGCATCGGCGGCCTCGATCAGGGACTTCAGACGCGCAAGGTAAGGCTCGCGCGCCGCTCCCTCGCGGTCCACGGCCGAGATGTCGTTCTCATAGGCGTTCCAGGTGGCCCACACCCGAAACCAGTTGAACCCGAGTGCGGAGAGGTCGTCGAGATCCCGCTCGATGAACTCCTCCGAAGCCCCGAGCGCGCCGTAGTAGCTGAATCCGAGCAGGAACGTCGGCTTCCCGTCGACGGTGAACGACGTGCCCTCGACCCCGAGTCCGGTCGCCGACGCGGCCGTGGTCAGGAGCGTCGCGCCCATGAGAACCGCCCCGATCGCTCCGCAGGGGATGTGCGTCATCGGATGACCTCCGTTCCTCGTGCGGGGCCCAACAGGCCCACGGGGCTCCGAACCGACTCCGGCGCGGAACGCGTCCCTGTTTCGCGCCCGCGCCGCGCGCTTCCTCGGCTCCCGTGCCTCCGAGGACATGCAGGGGGGGCGGCGGCGGGCGCGGAAGTGCAAGCGCCGACGCCGCGATTCGCGGCCTGCGAGGCGAGAGGCGTGGACTTCATGGAATGGGCGATGGGAGACGCGGAGCGACAGGCGCTCTTCGACCTCTGCGGGCGCGTCGGCGTCGGCACGGCGTGCGGGCATCCGTTGGCTTGGGTGTCCGAGCGGCTCTCCGGTTGGGCGCGCCGCGACGAACCGGACGGCTACGCGCTGTTCACGCCTCCCGGCGCCGCACCCGACGATCTCCGGGTGATGTACGTCTCCCACATTGACGAGCCGGGCGGCTACGTGGGGCCGGCGGTCGGCGAGGACGGCGCCCACGCGGCAACGCTTTTCGGACTCAGCGCGGAGCAGGTCGGCGGCAAGCCGCTCCAGGCGCTCGACTACCTCGACTCGGACGGTTCGAGCGCACGGCCCTGCACGGCCGAGGCGCGGCGCGGCAAGGGCCCCAAGTCCGCGCTGTTCCGCTTCCTCGGAAGGCGCGTGCACCCGCGTCTCGGCGGCCCCAGCGGCGACCGGTTGCTCGTCCGCGGGGAAGGCCTCCGCCCGTTCGGGACGGTCTTCACCTTCGCGTCCGAGGCGCGACTCGAGGGCGAGGAGATCGTCGCCAAGGCCCTCGACCCGCGCGTCGCCGTGTTCGCGGCAGTCGAGGCGCTGCGGCGGATGGAACGAAACGACGTGGGCCTCCTCTGCTTCCTGGCCGAGGAGACCTCCGTATGCCCCGCGCGCAAGGCCGACCGCTGCCTCGCCGCGCTCACCGGCCTCCGCCTTGTGGTCACGTGCGACGCGGTCGAGGCCGGTGGTCTCGTGCCGCCGGTGAGCGACCGGTGCGTGCTGCGGATGATGGAGAAGGGCGACCTCATGGACCCGAGCGTCGCACTACGGCTCCGTGACGCGCTGGCCGACGACGGCCCCGCGCCCGAACTCGCGGCCGACAGCCGCGCCTCGAAGACGCACCTTCTTGCGTCGGCGCACCCGACGGTCTCGATCGGCGTCCCGTGCCACGGCATCCACCGACCGGACACGCGCGTGAAGGTCGAGACCGTCCGGCACGCGGTCGAGGTGCTGGCGAGGGCGCCGGGGGCGGTCGAGCGTGGGGTCCTGGCGACGTGAGCCGCTGAGCCTCGCCCTTCCTCCCCTACCCCCGCCCCAGCGCTCCCCTCGCCTCCTCGAGCGTCAGAATCCCGTCCCCATCGGCGTCCGCGCGTGGCACAGCCGCCCCCGGCTGTGAGTGCGTCCCGAGGCGAGGGCGCCTGGGCTACATGACCAACTCGATCGACTCGATCCCCACCTCGACGCCGGCCTGGCTGCCGGGGTCGAGACGCAGGCTCGTAACGATCCCGCGCCAGGCCACCTCGGACGACATGTCCAAGCGGTACTCGTGCACCTGCCCGTCGCCGATCGTCGCGAAGCGCAGGCTCCGGCCCTCCGTGGTCGGTCCCGAGGTCGTCGCCCAGAAGAGCTGCGCCTCGTCCGCGACGCTCGTGCGCATCCGGATCACGAGCGTCGGATAGCGCGAGGCGCGGACGCGCGTGTCCGGCCCGAAGAACGCCGGGTCGCGACCGGTGCTCGTCGCGACGAGTTGCCCGTTCTCGACCTTCGCGGCGGTCATGTCCATCACCGAGCCCCAGCCCTGCGCGTCTCCGCCCGCGAAGCTCCATCCGCTCATCGGCGTGATGGGCGCCAGATCGTACGGGCCGAGCCCCACATCCTTCGGGGTCAGATCCACATGCTCGGCCGGAGCATCGGTGAAGACGTTGCGGATGGCGTCGAGGTACCCGAATCCGAACTCCCGATGCGGACCGATGTAGGAGCCCTCGCCCCACTCGTTCCACGCCTCGACGATGCACATGTTGAGGTCCGCGCCCCGATCGCGCCGGTCGAGGAAGGCCTTGGCGTCTTCGCAGTGCCGCTCGAAGAGCGCCGGCGTCCGCCCGTACCGCGCGAGCGCGCCGTCCCCATGCCAGGGGCGCGAATCCCAGCCTCCGCTGAGCACGGGAATCTCGGGCAGGACGCCCGCGGCCTCCGCCTCTTCCCACAAGTCCGCGTAGGGCTTCAGGAGGTCGGCGTACGGAACGCGGCGGCTATCGCCCGCCCCAAGCCCGGGATAGTTATAGCCGGACACGGCGTCATAGCCCTCCTCGGCCAAGCGCTGGATCTCCGATGGCGAGGAGCCCGTGCACGCCACCATGTAGAGCCCCGGAAAGCCTTCGGCGCGGCACATCTCGTCCATGGCGTCGAACGCCTTGCGCACACCCTCGGAGCCCATGTCCTCGCGCAGCCGGTGCGGGGTGAAGATCACCATCACCGGCTGGCCGTTCACCGTCACGTACTCCGGCAGGCGGAAGTAGTTGTCGAGCCAGTAGCGCGTGACGGCGAGGCAGTCCTCGTGCGACGAACTGCCCGGCGCGTTGTGGTTCGCCCAGAGGAGGCAGAAGTCGAGTTGGTCGCGGTAGCGGCTCTTGAAGTACGCGTCATGGAGCCAATGCTCCAGGCTGCGGTTGCCCTGCGACCAGTACCAGTCCACGACGAAGAACGAGACGCCGTGCTCGACCGCCCACTTGATCTGCCAGTCCGCGATCTCCGGAAGCGCCTCGTCGTACCATCCGAGCACCGGCTTCCGCTCGGGGAAGCTCTCGATCGGTTGCCAACGTGAACGCGCCCACCAGCCGGGGAAGTAGTAGACGCCCACCCGGTAGTCCGTCTCCACTGGCGCCGGTGCGGGGACGACGTCCGAAGGCTCGCCCAAGCGCTCCCGGAAGCTGAGGTCCGTCTTGGCGGCCAGCTCGGACGCGCCCAGTCGGAGGGTCACACGGGCCGTGCCCTCGGTCGGCTGGGCTGCGCGGATTTTCCACTCGATCCGCGCGGGGGAGCCATACTCCACATCCACGGGCTGGGGAGACGGCCCTGCAGTCTCGACCCCGGCGGGGAGCTCGAGCGCCGCGGTGACGCCTTGCGCAAGGTCCCCGCCCATGTTCTCGAGGCGAAGCACGAGCGTCGACTCCTCACCCGCGATGTTCACCACGTCTTCCAGCAAGAAGCTCGAGACGGTCAGGTCCGCCGGGCCCTCGTAGTCGTCGGTCAGCGCGAGCGACTCGATCTCCGCCTCGCCCTCGGGATCGTCGCTCGGCCTCAGGCGCAGCGCGAGGATGTCTCCGCGCCACTCCGAGGCCGACGTCATCTCCACATTGTACGTGTGCGGCTTGCCGTCGGCGATGAGCCGGAAGGCAACGTCGTGGAAGCCGTTCGCGCTCGAGGAGGCGAAGCTCAGCGTACCCGCGCGCCCCGAGGTGGTGGACATCCGGACCGCCGCGATCGGATAGTCCTCCGCCTCCACACCCTCGAGCGGCGGCGCCCACACGGCGAACGGCCCCGGCGCCGGATCCGGTCGGAGCGAGGCCTTCACCCGCTCCCCCTCCCATCTCGGCGTCGAGACGGCCGCCTGCCCGCCTGCGGCGTCCTCGACGCGGATGCTCTCGATGGCGAACTCACCCTCGCCCGGCAGGTCCAGCCGCAGCGTGATGATGCGTCCCTCGGCGTGCCAGAACGGGTAGACCACGTAGTCGCGCGTCTGGCCGTCGCCGATCACGGAGAACTGGGCGCTCTTGCCGGGGCTGAAGCCCGCGTACTGGCCCTCGAGGGTGTTCGTGTAGAACATCTCCGCCCGGCCTTCGACGCTTGAGGCCATCCGTACGACGAGCGCCTGCCAAGGCGTGGCGTCGAACGCGACGTTCGACTGGACGAGGAAGGGGTCCCAGTCGGTGGCCCTGATATGCAGTGCCCCGCCCTCGATCCGGCCGCCGTCGGTGTGGTGGTTCGGCTCCCAACCGAGGAACTCGCCCGGCTGGTCAAAGGTCCACTCCGCAACCGACCCCTGAGCCACACCGGGCGTCACCACGAGCGCCACGCCGAGAGCCGCCAGCGCGAGGAGCATCCGATCCGTCCGCATCGGTCCGCCGCCTTCCTGTCCATCCCGCGCGAGCCTTCCCCGCGGGGGGGCACGGCGCCTCCCCTTCCCCGCGCGCAGCGGGGCGCTGCTTGCTGCACCCGCTTTGCGGGCCCGCATGCTCGTTCGGGGTGCGCTCGCTCCCCGCGGTGCTGTACAATGGTCCACGAACGGGCCCGTGGCCGGAAGGAGCGACTCGCGATGGCATCTGCTGCGGAACAGGACGTGGAGCGGGCCGCCGAGCTGCTCCGACACCTCAGCGGGCAGGCGAGGCAGGCGGCTCTGAGCTACCTGGAGTACCTGGCGTTCGTCGAGGAGTCCGAGCCGCCGCTCTCGGCCGAGGAGCGCGACGCCATCGTGCGTTTCCGACGCGGCGACGTGTCCGGACTCGTGCCGGCCGATCAGGTCTGAGCCGGGGCCCAAGGCGTTGTACGACCTGCTGTACACCCCGAGTGCGGCCAGAGAGATGCGCCACCTCCCGGAGGACTTGCGCGCACGGCTGCGTGGCTCCATCGAAGCCCTTCGGCGGTGGCCCGACCACGGGGCGGACGTCAGGAAGCTCCGGGACGCCGATCTTGCCTGCTTCCGCCTCCGCGCCGGCGACTACCGCATTCTCTTCGACGTGGACAGCCGCCGCCAGCGCATCCTCATCGTCCGCATCCGCCATCGCCAACGCGCATACTGAGAGCGGGGCCACCGTGCGGTACTGCCTCAGCCGCCCCTCGGTACGGCCAGCGCAGACCCCTGGCGGGCAAGATGCCCGCGCTCCGTCCCGTTCGGACCCAGTAGCGGGGACGTTCGCGGCGTACCAGGGACGAGGCGAACACGCCTACCACACTGTCGGCACGTCGCACGCGGTGATCTGGGCATCGCACGTGACGAGGGGCACGCCAAGTGACAGAGCGGAGGCGGCGATGACCCTGTCGGGCATATCGGGCACCGCAGTCCTGGGTACGTCAGCCACCGCGTCGGCGACCGTCTGATCAAGGGCGACGACCGCGAGAGGACTCCCATCCCTGCGCAGCTCGGCCCGCAGACGCGGAAGGAGATCTGGCGCGAGGCGCCGCTTCTCTGTGAGATAGACCAGCTCCACCAGCGAGACGGCCGACACCCAGACCGTCTCGGCCTCGGCGAGCGCCGCTCTGGCTGTCTCCGACAGGTAGTCGGGGCGGGTCAGCATCCAAACCAAGGCGTGCGTGTCGGCCACGACGGCTGCCATCAGACGACTTCCCGGGGGAACTGCCCCCACATCTCGCGGCGCGCCTCGCTGATCTCGTCGGCAGTCGGGACGATGTCCAGGTCGGCCCAGATGCCCAGTAGGCTCGCGCCGGTCTCCGGCGTCTGTCGGGACCCAAGCCCGTCGACGAAGCGCAGCACCTCTCGCTTCTGGGAGGGCGGAAGCTTGCGGACTCGCTCCGCGATAGCCTGGTCAAGCTCCATGCGGGTCACCCCTTCGACGTCTCCGGCCTGCTGCCGTCCCCGAATCGACTATAGCAGCGCTCGCGAACGGGGTCCAGGGGCAGGCGCTCGCTCTGAGGCAAGGCCGGTGTGGCACGCGGCGCCCAGGCGGGCAGGATGCCCGCGCTCGTGCAGCCCGCCTACTAATGAACCACACCTCGCCAGTCCCCACACCACGTGTGCGTCTGCCCGAGAGGATCGGTGAACCGGAGCCAGACGTTCTGGCCGCGGACCGGACCGAGGTCGTCCGGAAGCTGCCACGCATCGAGGAAGTA
>CAZCER010000054.1:0-668 GCA_964497385.1 uncultured Armatimonadia bacterium
AGGGCGGCGCCCCCGAGAAGGAGCGTCACTGGACGCCGGAAACGCATGCGATCAGTCCTTCCGTATCGGTTCTCGCGCCGATGCACTAATGAGACATGCGAGCAGCACGAGGGTTACGCCTGTTCCTCGGACGACCGGGCAGGCATGGAGGTTCGCCGCAATCAGCGCGACGAAGCCGCCGGCAAGCCCCGCGCTGAGAGCGCGCGCGAACGCCGTCGGCTCATTTCGGACCCCCGCCAAGGCTCCTCGCAAGCTCGCCCCCAGAAACAGCGCGAAAGCCGCGAGGCCCGTCAGGCCGAGTTCCGCAACAAGCACCAGGTACTGCCCCTGGAAGTCGGTCTCCAGCTTGCCGAACTTCGGCAGCACGCTCAGGTACGCGCCAATCCACTCCTGGTAGTGTCCGGGGCCGACTCCAATCACCGCGACGGGCGACTCGCGGGAGCCGATCATCTCGAGCACCCCGCCCCACTCCGCGTACCGGTTGTCCACGGTCGGAACCAGCACGACCTCCGTCGGGGTCTCCGGGGCGGCGGATGGGGGCGTCTCGGCCTGCGGCGACGACTCCGTCACCATCCCGCCCGGTCCCTCGCCGGGGGCGTACTCCGGCGCCGTTTCCTCGGCCGCAGGCGACGACTCCGTCAGCATCCCGCCGGGCCCCTCGCCGGGGG